>NZ_JAYJLD010000008.1 GCF_035282765.1 Ferviditalea candida
AGCTGCTCTAATTGATCCCGGTCCTTTTTGGCGTAATTTGTATGGATCAAATTAAAATTGTCTTCGGCTTGCTTAATGGTTTCATATGCGGCGTCGATGGCATTCTTTTTAATGTACTCGTCTGTTTTTTTAATCTTCTCTGTCACCTCGTAAGGTCGTGGTTCGGTACAGCCGGCAACAAAGAGAATGAGCAAACAGAATAAAAAATACTTTTGCGGCATCGTAAAACCCCCATTTCTTTTTATTTCCCCTTCGCAAGGTTCAAATATTCCGGAACCGCTTGGGGAAACATGTGTCTGGAGGGATTTGCATGCATTTTTTATTTCAATATATCTGGACCCCGATTGCCGTCTTTTTGGTCGGATTCATCCTTTTAAGGCTTATGGGCAAAACAGCCGTAGCAACAATGACCAGTTTTGATTTGCTTGTTGTTTTGGTGCTTGGGACAGCCATTACAGAGCCGATCGTGACCAAAAGGCTTGGAATCGCATCTTATTACTCTGTGGCTATCGCAATGATCTACCTCGCCTTCTCGCGTCTTTCCATCGCCAATCGTTTTAAGAAAATTTTACGATCAAGCCCCACTGTGCTGATCCGGAATGGAGATATCGATGAGCAAGGCCTTCGAAAATCAAGGATAACCGTCAATGAATTGCTTGGGGAACTCAGGGTAAACGGCTATCCAAATGTGCAAGATGTGGAAATGGCAACGATGGAGGAAACCGGCAAAATCAGCGTCATTCTCAAATCGGATGTTCGTCCGCTGCAACCGAAGGATTTATCGATGGCCGCCAGCCCAACCTTTATCCCGATTCCCTTAATCATCGATGGAGAAATCATTGAGCAAAATCTCCAATACTTGAACAAAGATAAGAAATGGCTGTATCAACAATTGCTGGCTTATAGCATCGACGAAGGAAATTTGAAAAAAGTCACTTTGGCCGCTTTCAATCAAAAAGGATTCATTGACGTGGACACAAACGACCCAACGGACCGCAATCAGGGACCGCATAATTATAGGCCCAACAGTCAGAACTGATTGCGCCGCAGAATGATAAACAACTCATTTGGAAAATCTAATAGTTGGAGGTGAGCTTAAATTGACAGTTGGAACGAAAATGCAGCAGACGATTGCTAGTGCGGAATCTGTAATGGCCAATTTAAAATCATTTGCCTTGGAAACTCAAGATCAAGCGGCCAAAACTCTATTTCAAAATCTCGCCCAATCCCAGCAAACGATCGTTGAAAATCTCAATGCCAGATTGCAATATATCCAGCAGCAAGAGCCTCAATATAAAAACCAATAAATTTGTAAAAAAACCTCATTCGAGGCCAATTCAATGATGAGCGACCGCTTTAGAGGTGGGTTTTTAAGCCAATAATTCTTGTGTGGTAAAAAAGACTCCTGTACAACGGGTTACGTTTGAAGGAGTCTTTTTATCGTTTATTAACAGTCGTATCGAACCGTCTATTGTCATGAAGCCATTTTTAAACATCCTTGCTTCTCTGCATAAAATATGTAACCAACCCATAAATGGCAACCGCAAGCGCGATGACTACCGACAACTTCTCAGGATGCCTTGATGGTGAAACAAATCGCTGCAAAAACGGATCTTGAATCATCGTCTGAACGGCCAAATGGGCGACAAAACCAGCCGCAAGGATTTGGATCCAAGCTATGCGGGAAAATACATCTGTGACCAAGGAAGGAGCGCCATCGGAAGCAAAATACTGAAAAACATGCCGGTAAAAATAACAAAAATATTGTTGGAAACAACCGCAATGCTCATGATATTATCAAAGCTAAGCGCAACATCCGTAATAATCAGGACCATAAAAAGAACTTTAAAATCACCGGTTGTACCACTGATTAATAGCAATTGCTATTGCTTCTTTGGAGATTCCGCCAAGACAAATTGTTGATATTCATTAAACAAACCGGGATAACTGATAAATCCCAATACAATGCTTGTCATGACTGCAGATGCAAGAAAAGAGAAGACAATCAACAATTGATATCTCACAGCCTGAATCGGATCTGTTCCCGCAATAATCAGTCCGGTCATCATACCCGGCAATTGCACCAAACCCATAGTTTTTGTGTTGTCAATGGTAGGAATCATGCTGGCGCGTACCGATTGTTTGACGTAGTGAAACACAGCTTGCTTCGGAGTTCCACCCAATGAAAGGATGGTCAGATTTCCTGTCTATGTGCCGAAGTTTCCGATTGCAAGCGATTAAGCAGCAACCCCGACACAACCATCGCATTCCCGACAATTCCACTTATTGGAATAATGTATTGTGGAGTGGGAGCCACAATTCGCAACCCAAGCAACAACCCTTGTGTGATCATTTCAGTTGCCAAGATTGCGATTAACACTCGAACCCAAGCATAGGGCAGCCATTTTCCACGTTTGCTTGCATTATGCGTAGCTACCCCGATCATAAGGGCTACCAGGCACTAAAATAAATATGGGATCATTTAAATGAAATACAGCTTGTTTTGACAAAAACCTCTCCCGAATCGAGGCTAATGAGCAGGTTGCATAAGGAAAGAAGCGTACTTTTCCCGGCTCCTGAAGGGCCGACAAGCGTGAGAATTGTGCCTGTTGGAACTTCTCCGGAAATATTCCGCAGTACTGTTGTGAAATTTGAACCGTTCCGAAATTTCTTCGTGACATCCGTAAATTGAATCGACGATTTCAAAGAAGTAACTGTATTCATAACTTGCAACCTTTCAGAAGATCAGTTTTTCTTGAATGGATTCAGCGATCAATCACGACTTGAACAGACACAGCAATCACCATGCCCTCCTTCACCCGTTCGCGCAATTCCGGGATTATCTCCTGAATGACTTCGGCCTTTCCCACTGACTCGATCACAATCGGCACTTGCGAGGAAAAAGAGAACAGGCTTTGTTTATGGATGACGTGGTCCCTTCCAAAACCTTCGATTCCTTTTGTAACCGTGGTCCAAATCAGATCGCGTTTTTGAAACATATCCAGAATTTCCTCATATAGAGCACGACTGAACCACGAAGACTTCTCTTTAATGTAAATTTTCAGCATCAGCGCCTCGTTATGTTTCACAGGCAATTCCTCCTCCATTAATGAATACGCGTTCATGATCGCCATTTCGCCATGCGGAATGATGGAACGAAGTTCCGGCAACACCGAATGGATTCGATCGGCCCGTTCCACCGTTTCAATGACGATGGGCAAATTGTTGAATTGAACATCCTCCAAAATAAAAGCGCGTATATCGTCCTTCTCTCCGATTCCTTCATCCGATCGAAAGACAGTAGCTCCGGAAAAACCGTGCTTCCAGAGCACTTGAACGACTTCCGCATACAGCGTCTTCCATTCGCTTTTTCCGCTTTCCAATTCACCAACGACAATTTGCAGCAGTTGATTCAAGATATCTCACCCCTGTATCATATGTCCAATCCAGTAACCGAAAGAAGCCAACATAATTCCTGCTATGTAACTGACCAGCAAATAGATGATCAACACCTTCCATTCCCTTTTTCTGCCGAGCTGAATGCTTTCCAATTTAAAGGTGGAAAAGGTCGTAAAAGCTCCCATATACCCCGTTCCCAAAAGCATAGAAACCGCTCCCCCTACATGTGATCCCGCAAGGATGCCCAATAAAAATGACCCGACAAGATTGACGATCAGTGTTCCAACGGGAAGAAACGAGGAAGGACGGCGACTGGCCCATAAACTGATTCCATATCGGGACATCGCTCCGAAAAAACCGCCAACGGCCACAAAAATACTGTCGATCACGAAGAAAATCTCCTTATCCTTTTATACATTTGAAGATTGGCTGCCTGAAACCCGCTCCAAGCCATCAGTAATCCGCCAAACAGGCTCAGCGTCATGTATAGCAGCGTATCAACCCATAACTGCTGATGGATTAGGGTTACAGTCTCTATGCTGAATGTGGAGAATGTCGTAAAGGAACCGATCAGGCCGGTACCGAAACCGACCCGAAACCAGGCTGGCACTCGTTCGGCACGGTTTACCCATGTCGTAAACCATCCCAGCACAAAACTGCCGATATAATTGATAAGTAAAGTTCCAAGCGGGAATGAATGCATCCACCATCCGTGAACGGCTATGCCAAGAAAGTACCTCAGCACGGCCCCAATCATGCCTGCCACTCCTACAGCGATAAAAAGCATTTATTGGAAAACCTCCTCGATTAGTTGATCGGGATCATATATCTATCCTTCAAGTATGCAGCTCCCATCCCAGGAAAATTCATTAGCCTGGCTGATGATTCCTTTCATTACTTTTCTCCCTCCCAATCTACCATGGAAACCCCGCAAAAAATGAACTCCTACCAGAACGCAAAAAGATCTGGTAGGAGTCATCAGCCTTTGAGGGCGGTTATGGCGAACTCCATCGCCTATGGAACGGTTCATTTAAGGATATTTTAACTTATTCAAAAATTGCCGTCAAATGAAAAGATTATGTCATGAAATAATTGCTTAATCAACTTCAGATAGATCATATTTTTGTGACTACCAAGTCAGAACCAAGATAACCTTCATATCCGCTTTTGCCCGTGTTCCCCTAGTGATAAGACCCATAGACTATGGTTGTTTTAAACAAATCATTTATTAGGAGGCAGATCTATTTGCAAATTTTCAATTATCCGTCAATGCCCGTGTACACCCGAGACCATGCCGCGTATGTGAGGAATATTTAAGGAATGCGGTTTTTCTAACAACCCTTTTGACATGGAGAATTCAAACGTGGCAAATATCGATTTCACCCAGAAAATTTTGGTCCAAACCCAAATAGTAAAAAGCGGTCATATCTTTCTCTGCCCCGAAGTATGATGAAGTAAACAAAAAAAAGAATGGCGATGGAGTTCGCCATAACCGCCGAAAGGCTGATGACTCCTACCGGATGCACTTGACCGGTAGGAGTCATTTTTTAGGATTTACTGATTCACTTGGAAAATTAGCAAGTTAAGGGGGAAGGCATGTCATGTTGCACTTGCTTCAAGTTATTGTTGGCGAATCTCAAACAAACCGTAAAAATAAACAGGTACAGCACCGAAACATTTCAAAAATACTTATGGAACAAGGATTCACGAATACGACAATGATGCGTTCTGAACTGGGAATTGGTGAACAGAACGATTTCCGATGCCAGATTTCTGAAACGGTACAATTTGACAATCTCCCCATAATTATCGAAACCACCGGCAGCGGGTTTCGCATTCAAAAAGTAATCCCTCGAATCAGCGAACAAATGGAAAGCGGGAATCTTTTCACTGTACCTGTTTACAATCTGTTCAAGGATTCATTGCCTGTAAAAAACACGGATTTCCTTTTGCTTAAAATCTTTTTATTTGAAAAAAAACATTGGTTCAAGCCTTCCTTGCATTACAAAGTTGTCAGGATCTTAGGCGATCACCGCTTAATTTGGACAAATGCCGTGCGGGGATTAAAAGGGCCTGCGAAGAAAAAAAGACGATTCTTTTCCTTTGATCCAACTCCAATCATCATTGAGTCTGTAGTCCCGGCTAAAATGATTAACGAACTTATTCCAAAATTGAAGGCGATCATTCAGGATGAAGTTGTGATCGCAATCCCCGTTCATGTCTTTTTTCGGCAGTAGGTTTATAGTTTATAATATCAGCCCACCGACACCCGGTTCTCGATTCTGAGCTTATCCGCCACCATCGCGATGAATTCGCTATTCGTGGGCTTGGATTTGCTGATGTTGACGGTGTAGCCGAACAGGTGCGAGATGCTGTCGATGTTGCCGCGCGTCCAAGCGACTTCAATCGCATGGCGTATGGCCCGTTCGACGCGGGAGGGCGTCGTTTTGTATTTTTCGGCAATCGCCGGATACAACGTCTTGGTGATCGCTCCCAGGATCTCGATATTGTTGTATACCATCGTGATCGCTTCGCGCAAATACTGATATCCTTTAATATGCGCGGGCACGCCGATTTCATGTATGATGCTCGTAATATTGGCGTCCAGGCTTTTGCCTTTGGCCATCGGAAGCACATTGGACCGGAGAACCGAGCTTCCGGACGCTGTCGGCGCATTGCCGGCCAACTGACGAATCCGATTGGCGAGCACCTCCATATCAAACGGTTTCAATATGTAATAGGAAGCTCCGAGCTGTACCGCTTTTTGCGTAATATTTTCCTGGCCGAACGCGGTCAGCATAATGATCTTGGGTTGTGTCGGCAAATTCATGTCCCGCAGCCGCTCGAGTACGCCGAGACCGTCCAAATGAGGCATGATGATATCGAGGATCAGAACATCCGGAACCTTGCTCTCCTCCTTGATATAGCGAAGGACCTCATTTCCGTTGTAGGCAACCCCGATAATTTCAAAATCTTCCTGATCGGATAAGTATTCGGACAATAAATTTGTAAATTCGCGATTATCATCCGCCAAGAGAACACCAATCTTCTGCAATTCATTTTCCTCCTATCGCTCCATGTAATTTATTTGCACAGCCCGATCTTTTCACTTATATTAATTCGACAGAATGAAATATTTTCCTTCTGTCGAAAATTATTTTTATACTTTTTTTTGTAAAATCCACCTAATTTTATATTTATCGTGCGGATTCAACTTTTTTCAACAAAATTCATGCTGCCTAAACAGATTCGGCCTGCCTGATGAAACGGAAATGCCGTCTCATCCTGGTGAACGAGACGGCGGAAGGAACCTTGGAATCTGTCCGACGGAATCTGTCCGACGGATTGATTTTCATGATCATATTCTCACGATGATTGCGTTCAGCTTGCCTGAAATTGCGGAATCTCCTCGGGTCTCAACAGGATGCCTGCATCCTTAAGCATCCATTCAATAAAGCATCCGTAGCCGGATGTCGTATCGTTGACGAACACGTGGGTTACGGCGCCGATCAATTTGCCGTTTTGAATGATCGGACTGCCGCTCATTCCTTGAACGATTCCTCCGGTTTTTTGCAGCAATCTGGGATCCGTGATGCGAATGACCATTCCTTTGGTGGCGGGATGCCGCTGAGCTGCAACATGCACGACTTCGATATCGAATTTTTCCACCTTTTGACCATCAATTACAGTCAATATTTGTGCAGGACCTTCTTTGACCTCTTCGGCAAAGGCAACCGGAATGGGTTGATTCCAGGTTGAATTCCCGGGGGATTCATAGATTTTACCGAATATGCCGAAATCCGAATTTTTCTCGATATTGCCGAGCAGTTTGTTTTCCTTGAAAAAATGGGCTCGTTTCTCGCCGGGCTCTCCGTTATGGCTCTTGGAAATAGACGTGACGCTCGAATTCATGATTTCCCCGCTGCCCAGAACAATCGGGGTTTGGGTATCCATATCCGTAATCACGTGTCCCAGTGCGCCGTAAACGCCGTAATCCGGCGAGTAAAACGTCAGTGTGCCTACTCCCGCCGCAGAATCTCGAATATACAATCCCATTCGATAAACCCTGTCATTCACATCAAACGCCGGAATAATTTCTTTTACATATTTTTGACCGTTCCGGATTACTTTCAGCTTGAGAAGTTTGTTGTTTTTGCCGGCTTCATTGACAATGGCCGAAACCTTTGCCACATCGTTGAGACGTTCACCGTTCATTTCTGTAATCAGATCGCCTAAACGGATATCCGCTTGTTCGCCGGGCGATATTTTTTTGTCGGCAACCGACACCATATGGTGTCCGACTACCAGAATGCCGGCCGATTTGATTTTGACCCCGATTGTTTGTCCGCCAGGGATGACCTTCAAATCGGGAACTACATCGACCTTCACGGTTTTCAAGGGAATTTTGCCGAACAGCTTCAACTGCATGTAAGTTTGGCCCGTATGCATCGATTGCAGAGCAATCGGCTGCTTGAGATCAACCTGAAGCGAATGTCCAGATCGTCCGTTCACTTGCACAATGCCCGGGTTCTGCACGGTAACCATCGCATTGACCGGCATGTCCAGATTCAGCTTTTTGACCTGGCCGGAAAATAAACGAAGCTCCTCCGGGAACGATGCAAAATATTGAAAAGGGGGAGAAAAACATAAGATACAAACGAAGAAAACGAGAATAAGTCCTATCGATTTCTTTCTGCGATTGGCCCGCAACGCACATCACGCTCCCTGTGCTTTCTTCGCATGACGAGAATCGTTATCGCCATTTGCGTACCTTTAAGTTAACCCCACCCTTTTTGTTTTATGAAAAAATCATTTTGCAATTGTCGATGATAATGGCATTCATGAAGGACGATGTTTAATCCGACTTTTTTTGGTTTGCCATTTCCAGCATTTCTTTCGCATGCTCCAGGGTTGTTTCGGTGATTTCCACTCCGCCGAGCATTCTCGCCAGCTCCCTGACCCTTTCCTGCCGGTCAAGGTTCTTGACCCGGGTATAGGTACGTTCACCGTCGGTTTTTTTTTGAATGAGGTAATGGGCGTCGGCCATGCAGGCAACCTGAGGCAAATGTGTAATGGAGAACACTTGGCAGCTCCCGGACAAATTCGATAATTTCTCGGCAATCGCCTGAGCCGCTCTGCCGCTGACTCCTGTATCCACTTCATCAAAAATCAGCACGGGAATTTGGTCCAAGCCTGCAAAAATCGTTTTCATGGCAAGCATGATGCGCGAAAGCTCCCCTCCGGAAGCAATTTTGTGCAGCGGACGCAACGGTTCTCCAGGATTGGCCGAAATCAGAAATTCCACATGATCCCAACCATGCTCGGTGAATTTTACGGATACGCCGTCGACTTCCCAGCCTCCGGAAATTTCCCTCCGCTCAATGTGAGCTTGAAAGCGGGTCCGCTCCATTTGCAGATCGCACAATTCCCGTTCGATTTGTAACGAAAGATTTTCCGCCGCTTCTTTTCTTAAGGCGGAGAGCGTTGAGGCGCGATCAATCAAAATCCGGAAATCCCTTTGGAGCGCATCCTCCAAATGCTTCAATCGTTCGTCCTTATGTTCGGTTAAATCCAGTTCCTTTTGAATGTGCGCGAAATGCTCCAAAATATCTTTGATCGTACTGCCGTATTTTCTTTTTAATGAAGAAACGGTGTCAAGCCTTCGCTCGATTTGCTCCAGCCGCTCAGGATTGAACTCAACTTCATCCTGCCGGTCGCGCAGTTGGAAAGCCGCATCCTCCAGTTGATAAAAAGCCGACTGGATCTGCTCCAGCATCGGCTGAAGCCGTCTGTCATATTTCGCGGCTTCCTCCATCCGGTTCATTGCTTTTCCGATCAAATCCAAGCCCATTCCGTTTCCGAACAAGGATTCATACGCTTTTGACACCGCTTCAAATAATTTCTCGGCATTTGCTAGCTTGCGCTTTTCCTCAGTTAATAATTCTTCTTCATCAATTTTCAATTCCGCTGCCGCTATTTCATCCGCCTGAAAACGGTATAGATCGATCATCCGCAGCGTCTGTTGAGAATTCTCAAGCAACCGGTTACGTTCCTTGAGTGTCTCGTCATACCGTTCAAATACTTCCCTGTAATCGGCCAGCGCTTGATTGAGATGTTCCCCGCCGAACAGATCCAGCCATTCAATATGCTGCTCAACCTTCAACAAAGACTGATGCTCATGCTGTCCGTGAATATTGACCAACCATTCTCCCGCTTCCCTCAGCATGGTCAAATTGACAAGCTGGCCGTTGATTCGGGAGCTGCTTTTGCCTTGCGAATTGATCTCCCTGCGAATAACGATCGGTTCATCACGGTCGGCATCAATGCCCAATTGTTCCATCGCCTCCCAAACGGGATGCTTGTCCTCCAATTGGAACATGGCTTCAATTTCCGCTTTTTCGCAACCGTAGCGAACCAAATCGGAAGATCCTCTGCTTCCCGCCACAAGGCTGAGGGCATCGATGATGATCGATTTTCCCGCCCCCGTTTCTCCGGTAAGCACATGAAAGCCGTTGGCAAACGTAAGCTGAACGTGTTCGATAACCGCCAGATTGCGGATTGACAATTCCACGAGCATGATTTGTGCACCTGCCTATTTCGAGTTATGCAACGCTTAGACCAATAATGAACGAATTTGCTCGATAACCTGCCGGCTCTGCGCTTCCGTTCTGCAAATCATGAGAATCGTATCGTCGCCGGCAATCGTCCCCATAATTTCCGTCCATCCAAGATTATCCAGCAAGCTTCCGATTGCATTCGCCGTTCCCGGCAAGCATTTCATGACGATTAAATTTCCCGAAAAATCAATTTGCACGAAATTATCAACCAGCGCCCGTTTCAATTTATTCAACGGATTGAATTTATGGTCGTTCGGCAGCGAATATTTGTAGCGTCCGTCATCAAGCGGAACCTTGATCAAATGCAGCTCCTTGATATCCCTGGATACCGTGGCCTGAGTGACGTTAAAGCCGGCACTGCGCAGCTCGTCAACCAATTCGTCCTGCGTCTCGATTTCGTTGTTCTTGATGATTTCGCGAATTTTGATGTGCCTTTTTCCCTTCATGTTTACCTCCTATGCGCAAACCGCCGAATCATGCTTCATTCTCCCGGGCTTCCAGATCCAAAACAATGCGGATTCTGCGGACTTTGCGTTCCTTTAAATCAACATACAGGACACCGGAGACTTCCTCGAACAGCAAAAAATACGGCAGCAGCTTGTCTCTGATTCCGCTGCCCGTCCACTGCACCGGCTGGCGATCCCGGGCAACCTTCACGACAAAAACTTCGTGTCCTTGCCTGGCAAAATAATCTATAAAATACCGGCTGCTGAATTCCTGCCGGTCCATTTCGACGTAAATCGGAATTTTGTACTTCCCGGAAATGACCTCATATCCGGCTTCCTTGAGCAATGCCGCAGCTTCCCCTTCAGGGGATACGGCCCATTCGGTCTCATCAGGAACGGGCAATTTGATTTTCATCGGCGTATGAAGCCATCGTGAAAAACGCTTCCACAACCATATCGCCAGCACGATCACAACCAGGATCAATACAAAAGCATCATTATTCCCCACCTGAACCACCCCGTATTATATATTCGAGGCGGCAGGTTTTTTTCCTTTTTCATACCAAAAAACCCATCCTGAGGAATGAGCTTCAGTTGACGCATTATTCTTTAAAATGTCCATGGGCTTCATCAACCACCGATTGAATCAGTTGATCCCGCGATTGTGCGGAGCAATCGGAATCGAGCGTCCAATAAGCCAAAAATTCAATATTGCCCTCTCCTCCGGTAATCGGCGAATAGGTCAGTCCGCGCAGAGCAAACTGCTGCTCCGACGCAAACGTGAGGATATCGTTCAGCACTTCCCTGTGCACATCCGGACTTCGGACCACACCCGATTTTCCCACCTTTTCACGCCCTGCCTCAAACTGCGGCTTGATCAAGGCGATTGTCGCCCCGGCATTTCCGAAAATGGCTTTCACAACGGGCAAAATCAGCTTGAGGGAAATGAACGATACGTCGATTGAGGCCAGATCCGGAACGGGACCCTGCAAATCTTCCTTTTGCACATAACGAAAGTTGGTGCGCTCCATCACGCGGACACGCGGATGATTACGCAAGGACCAGTCCAGTTGATTGTATCCCACATCAATGGCATAGACAAATGATGCCCCGTTCTGCAGGGCGCAGTCCGTAAAACCGCCTGTGGAAGCGCCGATATCCAGCATGACCTTGTCCGTCATATCAATATGGAAGGTTGTCAGCGCTTTTTCCAGTTTGAGTCCTCCCCGGCCGACATAGGGATGGGGTGCCCCTTTGACCGTGAGCGGCAGAGAACGGGAAATTCGGCTGCCCGCTTTTTCAATCCGTTCCTGCTCCACAAAAACAAGCCCGGCCATTACAGCGGCCTTGGCTTTCTCCCGGCTGTCGAAATATCCGCGCTCTACCAGCAGGATATCTACTCTTTCTTTACTGTCCGACATGGCGACTCCTTTGAATTCGGCTTTCGACTATGCTCGCTGCCGTTTTAACGGAACCATGGATTGCACCTGAGCAATTACCTTCTCCGCAGTCAATCCGACTTCCTGCAGCTGTTCCTTGATACTTCCGTGTTCAACAAAATAATCGGGCACGCCGATGATTTTCACATTCATGCCCTCAATGCCGCGGAGCGAATAAAATTCCAGCACCGCACTTCCGAAGCCGCCGAGCACGGAAGCTTCCTCCAGCGTGATCAGATTCATCCGCTTGTTGGACAGCTCGATCAGCATTTGCTCATCCAACGGCTTGATGAACCTGGCGTTGATCACCCGAATATATAGGTTCTCTTCCCTTTGCAAAAAGCTTGCCGCTTGCAAAGCCACCTGTACCATCGGTCCCACTGCCAGGATAGCTATCCCTTCAGGGGCGAGCACTCCCTCTTCCAGCACTTCCCACGTACCGATCGGGATCGGCTTCAGCTCCGAATCAAGCTTGACGCCCAGCCCCGGGAGACGCGGATAGCGGACACCGATCGGGCCGGCGTCGTAATCGACGGCCGTCTTCAGCATGTGGCGCAGCTCGTTCTCATCCTTCGGCATCATCAGAACCATGTTCGGGATGTGCCTGAGAAAGGCGATATCATAAACCCCATGATGGGTCTCTCCGTCAGGTCCGACAAAGCCCGCCCGGTCGATCGCAAATATCACGTTCAAATCCTGGCGGCAAATATCATGCACGATCTGATCGTAAGCCCGTTGCATGAATGTGGAATAAATCGCAAGAACCGGCTTCATGCCTTCTGCCGCAAGGGCGCCGCACATTGTCGCAGCATGCTGCTCGGCAATTCCGACATCAAACATTCGGCCTGGGAACGCCTTCGCAAACGGAAGCAAGCCCGAGCCGCCGGGCATGGCGGGGGTAACGGCAATGATTCGCTTGTCCTGTTTGGCCAGCTCGATCAGCGTCTCGCCGAAAATGTCGGTATACATCGGCGGGCCCTGTTTTTTGACGACCTGCCCGGATTCAATTTTGTAGGTGCCTACACCGTGCCAGGCATGCGAATCAGCCTCCGCATGCGGAAAGCCTTTGCCCTTTACGGTGACGACATGCACCAGCACCGGACCGCTGATTTTGTCCGCTTGCTTCAAGGTTTCAATCAGCAGATTCAGATTATGGCCGTCCACCGGGCCCGTATAGGTGTAGCCCAACTCCTCAAACAGCACGCCGGAAACGAGAAAATACTTGAGGCTGTCCTTCAGCTTTTCAACCGTTTTGGCCAGCGTTCCGCCGATCGCGGGAATTTTTTTGAGCAGATACTCGACTTCTTCCTTGGCTTTTTTGTAATGTTTATCGGAACGGATTCTGGACAAATAATTGTGCAGCGCTCCGACATTCGGAGCGATCGACATTTCGTTGTCATTCAAAATCACGAGCAAATCCTTTTTTTCGTGGCCGATATGGTTCAGCGCTTCCAAAGCCATTCCGCCGGTCATTGCGCCGTCGCCGATAATCGCAACCACCTTGTTCGTTTCCCCTCTGGCGTCTCTGGCTATCGCCATGCCCATCGCCGCAGAAAGGGATGTGCTGCTGTGCCCGGCCTCCCAGACGTCATGCTCGCTTTCCGATTTTTTAATAAAACCGCATAAGCCCTGATATTGTCTGAGCGTTCGGAACCGGTCTTTCCGTCCGGTCAGAATTTTATGTACATAGGACTGATGACCGACATCAAAAATCAACTTGTCCTTCGGACTGTCAAATATATAGTGAAGCGCCAGCGTAAGCTCCACAACCCCCAAATTCGGCGAGAGATGGCCCCCGGTGACGGACAGATTTTCAATCAGGAACTTTCTTATCTCCTCTGCCAAATCTTCCAGTTCGGGAATGCTCATGCACTTGATATCACTAGGTTGGTTGATTTGCTCGAGCACGTTTATTCCCCCGCTTTCCGTTATTAGATTTCTTCTTTACGGTATTAAATATGCGAATTCCGAACCGATGCTCCAGAAAATAAAAAAATTTCCCGATAATCAGTACGATTTGCGTCGCATTGCGGATGGCCAACGATTTACCCAACGCCTTTCCCCCAACCGTCAAAGCCGAAACCAACGCGCTGAACACAACGCTGACCGTAGTATATAACGCGGATTGTTCCGCATTCAAAGATGTCAAAAGCTTCAGAACGACCATGGCGCTTGCCGCGCCGCTGATAATTCCGGAAACGTCACCGACGACATCATTGCAAAAGTTGGAAAATCGATCGGCATTTCGTACGATACCAATGGCCTGCTTGGCCCCTTTGACCTTCTCCGAGGCCATGGCATGGAACGGCGTCTCGTTCGCCGCTGCCGAGGCCAAACCCATCATGTCGAAGACGATTCCGATCATGACCAGTCCGAGCACGATCAGCATGCCCATTCCCCATGCCACCCCCTCCAAAATTATCGTGGAAGAGACGGAGAAAACAGCGGCGAGAACAAAAGTTACCGCTGATATAAAAATACTCCATTTCATGGAGTGTCGAAAGGAATATTTCATTAAGAAACGTTCTCCTATCTTTAAAGAGGAGTGGTGACTTTTTAAGTAAACGCTGTGGCTTAGGTCCAGTAGGTTTTCCCAGTCAAACACCCCGACGTCGCCGAAGAGGCGGTTTCCCTTTACGCTTGACTTGATGCCGTCGCCGGACATCAGACTAGATTACCACTTAGTCCACACTATAATCCTTAAAAAGCCTCATACAAGAACAGTCTAGGAGTTTTCCCCTACAGTCCTGAACCGTTTCCTTAGCCTCTTTTGCAGGCCGGATTTCATGCAGCATCCGGAATTTATTTTTTTGGCCGAAAAAATAAATTCCTACCATCCGCAATCCCTCTTGGCCCACTCAAGGCAGGCTACGCTGCACCGCAAGCCGATTCGTGTAAAAGCTGCTTGGCTCGCATTTGCAGGTTCATACCCCAAGCCGTAACCCTGCACACAAAGGTGCATACCGCCACGCACTTGGGCCTCCGCGGAAGCAGGGTCAACGCCCACATGCCATTGTGGATCGCCCTACAACCTTAACTCCCAGCATCAGCCCCCGACTGGGCGTCGAAAGCCAACACAAGGAACTTCATCGATGTGCCCTTTGGCGAATTTTTAGGCCCGCCTTCAGAAAGGTGGACTGACTAGAATACTGCACCACTCATGTCCCTTTGCACTTATTATACCATATAAATAAAATTATGCTCAATGAAAATGAAGTGGCAGCCCAGCCAAATGGTTGAAGCGGGTTCAATATTCGCGCCCCATCAAATAATCGGCCAGCCTGAGCAGCCGTTCCGGATTCGGAAAGTTCCCGTCCTGGATCGCCTGCTTGCCTTTTGCGGTCAATTCGGCCACCTTGTCCCGGCTTGCCTCCAGACCGATAAAATACGGAAAAGTTACCTTGTTGGCTTGTCCGTCGGCATTTGTTTTCTTGCCGAGCTTCGCCTCATCTCCGACAATATCCAGAATATCGTCCTGGATTTGGAAGGCAAGGCCGATATTCCTCCCGAACTGCTGCAGCGCCTCCAGCTGCTCGTCGGAGGCTAGAGCGGCATGGCCGCCGATCCTCAAAGAGCAGACGATCAAATCGCCGGTCTTGTGCAAATGGATATATTCCAGCTCCTTGAGGGTAGTGACTCCCTGCTCCCCCAGGATGTCAGCCGCCTGGCCGCCGACCATGCCGGCAATTCCCGCGAACGCCGCCAGCTCTTCAATGATGCTGAGCATCCGTTCCGCCGGAATGCCCTGCTTGCGGTAGGACTGCAGCGCCGTGTGGAAAGCATGGGTCAGCAGACCGTCTCCGGCAAGAATCGCCATCGCTTCCCCGAACACTTTGTGATTCGTCGGTTTGCCCCGGCGAAAATCGTCATTGTCCATGGCCGGAAGATCATCGTGAATCAGGGAGTAGGTATGGATCATCTCTACCGCGCAGGCTGCGGGCATTGCCGCTTCCACCGATCCCCCAAGCGCCTCGACGGCCGCCAGGACAAGAATGGGCCTCATCCGTTTGCCGCCCGCCTCCAGCGAATACCGCATGGATTCCTTCAATTTCGGCGGGATATTCCAATCAAGGGGAATGATTCTGCGAAGCTCCCGCTCAATTGTTTCGGACTGCCGCTTGATATACTGCTCGATCGTCAGCGAATCGTTCAATCCGAATCCCCCTTGTCCTCAATCGTGATGCCGAAGGGTTTTTTTACCAATTCACCGTCTTCTTCAAGCAAAATTTCTATTTTTTTCTCAAATTGATCCAGCTTGCGGCTGCAAAATTGGGACAGCCTCATCCCTTCCTGAAACCATTCGATCGCCTGCTCCAACGGAACATCGCCCGCTTCCAGCCGGCTGACGATTTGCTCCAATTGTTCGATCGCTTCCTCAAAGCTTAGATTATTCTTCTCTTCCATGAATATTACCCTCTCCTTTCAACGAACGCACTTCGCATTCCGCACGGCCGTCCGCCAGTCTTACCGTAAGCATGTCCCCCGTTTCAACCTGTCCAATCGACTTTACGAGCGCTTCCGCTTTGTAAACCAGTCCGTATCCCCTTTGCATGACCTTCAGCGGACTCAGCGCATCCAGCTGCCGGATCCGCGACAGAAGCTGCTGCTTCCGTTCTTTTTGGACATTCTCCACCGTTTGGGAAAACATATGCCTGGCTGCCCTCAGCCGCCTGCGCTCCGAACGGAGCCGCTCCCTTGGATTAAACGACGTCAATTTGTGTTCCGCCTGCGCTGCCAGTTGAACAGCGGCATGGAGCTTTCCGCGGATTTTGTATGTCAGCTGCTCGCGCAGACGATCCACTCTTTGCGCCGGCTGCATCAGGTACTTGCGAGGCTGCACGAACACCTGGGAACGCTGAAGCCGGGTCATTCGTTCGCGTTTGGTTTGAAACTGCATCATCGTTCCCAAATACAGCCTGCGGGACAGGCTTGAAAGCTGCTGACCCAGCTCGATGTGATGGGGAACGGCCAGCTCCGCAGCGGCCGTCGGTGTGGCTGCCCGCAGATCGGCGACAAAATCGGCGATTGTATAATCGGTCTCATGCCCAACCGCCGAAATAACCGGAATTTCCGACGCGAAAAGGCTGCGGGCCACACTTTCTTCGTTGAAAGCCCAGAGCTCCTCCAAGGACCCTCCGCCCCTTCCGACAATCAGGACGTCGGCTTCCTTCAATCTGTTCATCGTTTCGATCGCCCGAACGATCGAAGATGCCGCTTGCTCTCCCTGCACCAGTACCGGAAACAGCAGGATCGAAACGGACGGCAGCCTGCGCTGCAGAGTGGTCATGATATCCCTGACGGCGGCGCCAGTCGGAGACGTAATCACGCCGATCACCTTCGGAAACGGCGGAATCGGCTTTTTGAGATGAGGGGAAAACAAACCTTCCCGTTCAAGCTTTTGCTTCAACTGTTCAAAAGCAAGATACAGGCTGCCGATTCCGTCCGGCTGCATTTGCGTGACATACAGTTGATACTGCCCATCACGCTCAAAGACAGATAAACTGCCTCTCGCCAGCACCTTGCTTCCGTTCTTCGGGAGAAACGGGAGACGCTGGTTGTGGGAAGCGAACATCACGCATTTGATGCGGCTGTCCTCATCCTTCAGCGTGAAATACATGTGCCCGCTGGAATGATGGGTGAAGTTGGAGAGTTCTCCGCGAATCCATACATCGACAAGAATCGGGTCCAATTCCATTTTCATTTTGATATAACGCGTCAATTCTTTGACCGTCAGAATGCGTTTGGCATTCTGCATGAGCATCACCATCTTTAAATTTCATACGGGGACATGCGAACCCATACCTCGAGCGGGTGTCAATGCTTGACGGAAGCGAATTTCCTGGCGGATTCCAGGGTATTGCTCAACAGCATGGCGATCGTCATCGGTCCGACCCCGCCGGGAACCGGCGTAATATGACCGGCTATTTCCTTCACTTCGTCGAAATCCACATCGCCGGCCAGTGTTCCGTCCTCCAACCGGTTCACGCCGACATCGATAACGACCGCGCCCGGTTTGACATGCCGGGCGCCGATCATCTTGGCCTTGCCGACGGCCACGACAAGAATATCCGCCTGGCGGGTGATGTCCTCCATATTGGCCGTCCTTGAATGACAAATCGTTACGGTCGCATTCTCCCGCAGAAGCAGCAGCGAGACAGGCTTGCCTACGATATTGCTGCGGCCCACGACAACAGCGTGCCGGCCGGCGATGGCAATGCCCGTCCGCTTAATAAGTTCTATCACGCCGGCCGGGGTACAGGGAAGGTAACCTTCTCCCCCGATCAGCAAATTTCCGACGTTCACCGGATGAAAACCGTCCACGTCCTTTTCAACCGATATGGCATCGATCACCGCTTTTTCGGAAATGTGTCCCGGAAGCGGAAGCTGAACCAAAATCCCATGCACGCGCTCATTTCGGTTCAATTCGCCGATCAGCCGCAAAAGCTCCTGTTCCGAAGCGGTCTCCGGCAGGCGGATGACCTCGGAGGCCATGCCGAGCTTTTCGCATTCTCTGGCCTTGTTGCGCACATAGACCTGTGAGGCGGGATCCTCCCCGACCAATATGACGGTAAGGCCCGGCACAACTCCGTCCCGTGCAAGAATCGCGATTTCCTCCTTGAGCCGCTCCTTGATCAGAGCCGCCGTTTCTTTTCCGTTAATCGTTTGCGCTGTCATTGCCGAATCCTCCACTTTATTGATTTTGACTGTAAGGCGAGCCCTAATTGCTGCTCTTGCTTTTGATCTGATCCAAATCCTTGATCAGCCTTCCCAGAACACCGTTCACGAACTTTCCCGATTCCTTCGTGCCGAAGCGCTTGGCAATTTCAATAGCCTCGTTAATTACGACTTTCGGGGGAACGTCATCCCGATAAACCATTTCGTAAACGGCGAGCCGCAGAATTTGCCTGTCCACGCGAGACAGACGGTCCACCTGCCAGCCCGTCAAAAATCCTTTCAACAAGCCGTCTATGGCCTCTCGATGAGCGGAAGCGCCGGCCACCAATTCCATAATATATTCTTCAGCAGCGGCAGTGCTCCCAAGTTCGGCATTGCTCACGTCGGACAAATTGTATTCATCTCCCAAGCGGGCTTCTTCGAGCGACACCGAGACGGCTTCCGCCGCGCTCGCATTGTTCATTTCCATTTGGTACAAGCTTTGTACGGCCATCTCTCTGGCCTGCCTTCGTCTCATTGCAACAGCCTCCTGTACGGTCAAGATCGATTGTTTGCCGCAAAATCGATGGATAACTTTAGTATACGTCATGAAAGCGGATTTCCAAAACAAAACAATCCCCATGAAAGGTCACAGGGATCATCTGAACATTCTCCATCTTTCCGCCAAATCAAGAAACCGCTGATACAGCCCGTTTATTGGAGGAAAAACCGGTTCGCGGCGATCCACCTTGCTGCCTATGTAATAACCGGCATAAACGATAAAGGCAAAGACCAGCATATTCCAGAACCCGAAAAACAAATAGATGACGCCGAGCAAAAATCCTGCGCCGATTCCGATCGTGGAGGCCCTGTACCGTTCCCACAGCTCGTTCCACACGGGTGATCACCCCTATTCCACTCTGCTCTTGAAGCTTGGCGAATGATTGATATTCGCTACGTAAACGGAAACCGAAGCAACGGGAATGCCGGTCACTTCTTCAACATGACCTTTGACGGAACGCTGGATCTCTTCAGTTAAATGCGGTATCGAAATTTCTCCGTCGACAATCGTCCGGATCAAAATTTCCAAGCCTGCATCATTCACAGTGACTCTTGCTTTCAGGTCTTTAACCCCTCTAACGCGTGAAGTGGATTTCAAGGACAGATTTTCAATCGTTTCCAAAGAAATGCGGATATCTCCGAAATCTGTCCGCTGATCAATCGATGAAACGTCAGGGCCCGCTTTGCGAACAGAAACATACAGAAAGCGGATGCTGATCAACAGGAACAGGATCGATAAGGCGATGAATGTGCTTCTGGCAATCATGTCGCGATAAAAGCTGTCCAGCACAGTTTCCACGTTCGGCAGCTTAATCCATTGAAAGCTGAGTGCCAATAGGCCGATCGATAGGATGCCGATAACCAAACTGCATAAGAACAGCAGGATTCTATCCAAAATTTTAATCACATTGCCTGTCCCCTTCCGGCGTTAAAGTAAACCCCCAGGCTCGATGCCGGGGGTTCGTCAACAGAATGCCTATAGCCATTAGCGAATCTTATCGGACCCGCTGAACTGCAGCTGTCTCGTCTTCAACGGATGGTTTATCCTGTTCTTTGAAATGGACATCGTGTATATGCACGTTGACTTCGACCACGCTGAGTCCGGTCATGGAATAGATGGCATTCTTTACATTCTTCTGGATTTCCGCCGCCACCTCGGGAATGCGGCGGCCGTATTCAACGACGATGGACACATCCACCGCTGCCTCTTTTTGCCCGACCTCGACCTTCACGCCCTTGGATAAATTCTTGCGACCCAAAAGTTCCGCGATCCCCCCGGCAATCCCTCCGCTCATGCCGGCCACTCCGGGAACCTCAACGGTGGCCAAACCGGCGATGATTTCAATCACCTCGGGAGCAATCTGAATGTTCCCCAATTCGGTTTTCTCATAATCGGGAGCAATTGTATTCATAAAAATACACCTCCAAAGTCAAAACATGCGGTACTGTCCGAAACGACCGATGACAGCAGAAACATAAGATTGGTTCGTCTTATACTTATATTACTATACCATTTCATGATAATTATGACAAACAGTTGCTCGCCGACCGCACTTTATCAGCCCACCTGTTTTCCAGCAGCAAGCTGAAGAACGGAAAATTATCAACCGGGCTTATGAATCGGGATCGTTCACGTCATGCTCATCCAGGAATTTGATATCGAAATCGCCGGATAGAAATTTTTTGTGCTGCAGCAGCTTCAAATGAAAGGGAACGGTCGTATGAATCCCTTCCACGGCAAATTCGTGCAGCGCTCTGCTCATTCTGGCAATGGCGGCTTCGCGGGTTTCGCCCCATACGATCAGTTTGGCTACCATCGAATCGTAATGGGGAGAGATCGTATATCCCGTATAAGCGGCGCTGTCCACCCTGACACCCAAGCCGCCGGGAGGCAAATAAAGCTGAATCTGCCCCGGTGAGGGGATAAAGCCGCGATCCGGATCCTCCGCATTAATTCTGCATTCAATCGACCATCCCTTGATGGTGACGTCCTCCTGGGAGAACGAGAGCGGATTTCCTTCGGCAATGGAGATCATTTCTTTTACGATATCCACGCCGGTTACCATTTCCGTTACGGGATGCTCAACCTGAATCCGCGTGTTCATTTCCATAAAATAAAAGTGACCGTCCGGTCCAAGCAAAAATTCCAGGGTTCCGGCCCCGGAGTAGTTGACGGCCCGGGCCGCGCGCACCGCCGCATCACCCATGCGTTCCCTGACATCCGGCGTCAGCACGGGACAGGGAGCCTCCTCAACCAGCTTTTGGCGTCTGCGTTGGACGGAGCAGTCCCGTTCACCCAAATGGACGACATTCCCGTGCTTATCGGCCAAAATCTGGATCTCCACATGCTTCATTCCGGTCAAATATTTTTCCAGGTATACCCCGGAGTTTCCAAAGGCTTTCTGCGCCTCCAGCTGAGCGGCAGAAATTTGCTGGACGAGCTGATCCTCGTTTTCGGCGATGCGAATTCCCTTGCCGCCTCCGCCCGCAGTTGCCTTGATGACGATCGGATACCCGACTTCCGAGGCGATGCGCACGGCGTCGTCCATGTGCTCCACCAAACCGTCGGAACCGGGAATAACCGGCACACCCGCTTCAATCATCGTCCGTTTGGCCTCGGATTTGTCGCCCATCCTGCTGATCGCATCGGGGGACGGCCCGATGAATGTGATCCCGACGGTTTCGCAAATTTCCGCAAAGTCGGCATTCTCGGCCAGAAATCCGTAGCCCGGATGAATCGCGTCCGCCTCCGTCAGCGTTGCCACACTCATGATGTTCGTCAAGTTCAAATAGCTGTCTTTGGACGGGGCCGGCCCAATGCAATACGCTTCATCGGCCAGTCTGACGTGAAGTGCGTTGCGGTCCGCCTCGGAAAACACCGCCACCGTATAAATGCCCATTTCCCGGCAGGCACGGATAATGCGAACGGCGATTTCTCCGCGGTTGGCAACCAATATTTTGTGAAACTTCATGAATCATATTCCTCCTAAACTTCAGTAGCGCGAAATAAGGCTTAGGCATCGCGTTTGACCCGAAACAAGGGTTGTCCGAATTCAACCAACTGGCCGTTTTCCACCAGCACCTCGACGATTTCCCCTTTGATCTCGGCTTCAATTTCATTCATCAGCTTCATGGCTTCCACAATGCAGACCACGGTCTTCTCCTTGACTTTATCCCCGACTTTCACAAACGGTGCCGCTCCCGGAGACGGTGCTTCATAGAACGTGCCGACCATCGGGGAAACGATGCTGTGCAGATTGTCGTCCGTTTGTTCCTCCCTTGCCGGTGCAAAAGCCGCCTCTTTGACGGGAGAGGAGACTTGTGCCGTTTCGGGGACATAAGCTTGCGTATGTACGGGCTGCATGGCGGGAGCGGGGACCGTATTGATGATCACCGGTTCGGTTGTATTGGCTTTACGGATCATCAGCCGGGAACCGTCATGATCGATCTCCAGCTCCCGAACGGAAGTTTGATCCACCAGCTTAATCAATTCCTTGATTTCACTCAGTTTGAACATGCAAACATTCACTCCTTCAGCGTTGGCTGTCACAGCTTGACAGAAGAACAAGATTGCGGAAGGCTTGACCGCAACGTTAGTATTATATCACAATCCCGTTTTGCACACGAACAGAATTATAACCGATTTGCCGTTGGAAGGATACCCATTTCTATCTAGCCCTCCGCCGGACAGCAAAAAGAGCCGGGTTTCCGGCTCTGTCCGCTTGCGAATCGGGTTTCTCACTTCATGTATTTGACAACCACATTGTTCGGCGTGATCTTCAATTCGCCGGTCATAAGGTCGACGATGCTGACGGCTTGGCTCTTCTGCAGCTTGTCGCTCTTGACCAGCACGCTCCATTTGGAACCGGATTCGGAGACGAACACATCCGCATAATCCTTCAGCAATTCCTGCTCAATGTTGCTGATTTTCGCCTGTTTGTCCTCCAGCTTCTGCATATCGTCATAGGCCTTGCTCACCACATCGGCGCTTTTCGTCGTATCCCCGATGATCGCCATCAGCTGGTCGGATTGGCGATTCATTTCTTCATCCCTTTTCATGTGCAGCGACGTGAAATAGTCCTGACTTGAAGCCGGCTGCGACTCGATCTTTTTCAAAATTTGCTCGTCGCCCTGCGGCTGATTCATCGCGGTGCCGACGCTGTCTTTAGAGGTCGGATTCTGTGCCGCCGCGCTGTCCTTAGAATTCTGCTTTCCAGTGCCTGCAGCTGCGGAGCCTGCGCTTTGACCTCCCGCCGAATTGTCCGAGCCGCCTGTCTGGTCCGCTTTGATGCCCGTCCCTTGTTGATCTGTAAGCTTACCGGTCACCGTATCCAGTTGGTCGACATTGTCGGTGAACAAATAGTAAGCGGAAAGCACTACCATTAAGCTCAGCATGGAAACAAGCCAGATTGTTTGCCTTTTCGAATTCATCCGTGATTCCTCCTTCTTATTATCCCCTCTATTGTTTTCTCGGTACAATGGAAATGCGGTACGAAGGCACATCCAGACCTCGTTCGACCGCTTCGACAATCAACTTTTTGACGGTCAGATTTTCAGCTCCTCTGGCGACAATCAACACCCCCCTTATCCTTGGTTTGATTTTTTTCAGCACAATGGGAGTTTGATCGCCGGAGACTTGATACAGGACGACCTCTCCGTCTTGCGTGACATCCGTAACGTGCCGGGTGGCTCCGCTTTGATCCTTTTCATCGGTAACTTGCTGTGTATCCTTGCGGTTTTTTTCAACGACGATCTCCTCGGTCGAATCGATATTGACCATCACATTGACCTCCCCGACACCGACGATTTTTTCCAGTATTTCCTTTAGTCTCGACTCGTACATCGTTTCATATTCAGAAAACGGCGATTGCGGATTTCCTTTCGAAACGAACGCCTCCCGGGCCGGCTTCTCCGGAGGAGCGGCTTTGCTTTCAATGATCTTATCCGTGTTTTTCACGTTCACAAAAGAATTGAGGATCATGAACATGATTCCCGTCAAGCCGATTATCAGCAGCCAGCGAAACGTGGAAACTCTTTTTGCGCCGCCCGGCCCGCCCCCGATCCAGTTTTCCATCCATTGCAGCAATTTTTCCATGAGCCTCTCCTCCCGCCGACGAATTTCGCTGACCGGATTGACGAAATGGCCCGCATGTCCGCCTGCCTATTCCGGTTTCGACGGATCACGGTCAAAGATAATTTGAATTTTATCCTCGGGTATTTTCCATTGGTCCGTCAGCATCCTCTTGATCCGCCGGCCGGTTTCCCGCATGGAGGCATTCTCGCTCTCCGTCCGCGCAGCCGCCGGTACGGCTTCGGATTTCTGTTTTCCAACGTGAATCTTTATGTCAACCGGTTCAATCGGTTTGACCGGAGAAATGGTCAGTCCCGTTCCTGAACCGGAGGATTTTTCCTTTACAGCATCCCGCTCTCCATCGTTGAGGAGGACCACCTGCACGCTGCCGATCGACAAGCTCTGATTCGGTCCGATGTCCAGCTTCACGTTCACTTCCCGCACCCGCTGCGGCTCAGTCCTTTCAATCTGCTGCCGGATCAATCCGGCCAGCCGCTCTCTCGTAATGTCCGCTGCCTGCTTTACCCCTTCCTCCCGCAGTTTTTCCCCTTGCTGGAGAATATACCGGGTCGCGGCTTCGGACGCTTTTCCATAAGCATCGGCTTGCGACCAATTCTCCAGCTCCGCGGCCGCTTTGATGCTGAAAGAACGGTCAAACAGCGCGGAAAGGATCGGCGAAAGCAGAACGACCAGTATGAACAGGCTGATCACAACCTTCACATAACGCTGCATGCTGCTGTTCGGCAGCATCAAATCTACAAACGTCGCCAGCAGAATCACCATAATGATTTCTTTCAGCCAACCGCTCAGCCAGGCAATCATCGCAGCATCCTCCTTATCGGCCCGATCAGCGCATCATGATGGATACATTGCCTGCCGTTATGATGATGGTCACCGCCAGGAAGAACATCAAGCCGACGGCGGCAAGCGCGGCAAACACATATATCATGTTTTTTCCGATGGTTTCCAGACAGGCGGTTATCGGACTTTCCCCCAACGGCTGCAGGACGGCAGCGGACAAATTATAGATGAAGGCGAGCGTCAATATCTTGACGGCCGGGAAGGCAGCTAGCAGAATAATGATGATCACGCCGACCAGGCCGATGGCGTTTTTGACCAACAGCGAGGCGCTGATCACGGTATCGGCCGCGTCGGAGAACAGTCCACCGACGATCGGCACGAAATTTCCGGCGACATATTTGGCCGTCCGGATCGTCACCCCGTCCGTCACCCCGCTGGTCGCTCCCTGCACGGTAATAACGCCGAGAAAAACCGTCAGAAAAACTCCCAGCAGGCCCACGCTGACATTGCGCAGCAAATTGGCCAATTGTGTGACTTTGTACTTCTCGTTCAACGAGCTGACAATGTGCAGCACCGTTGAAAAAAACAGCAGCGGAAAGACCACGGCATAAATCAGCGTACCCACCGTATGAATCATAAAAATGATCAGCGGATGAAGAATCGAAGCGGAGACTACGCTCCCCATCGATGCCAGCAGGGTTAACAGCAGCGGGATCATGGCCACCATAAAGTCGATCATTCCGGTAATCGCCGACTTGGCGTATCCGATTGCGACGCTGAAGCTGTTGATGGCGATGATGATCATCACTGTGTATGTGATGGCGTAAGCGACGCTGCTCACAGCTTTTCGCTCGAATGCGCCCTGAAGCGTCTGCAGAATTTGACTGAATACCGTCAGAATTACGATCGTCGCGAGCAGTTTCCCATTGTATAAAACTTCATGCAAAAAATACGAGAGCAGCCCTTTCATCACAGTAGAGATACTTAATCCTTCCCTCCCGGGGAGGATCATATCCATCAGGGTCGGCGTTCGGTTTCCGGGAAAATACCCGCCGTACTGCTGCATCAGCTGCTGCCAGTAAGCCTCGACCTGATCCGTTTGGACATGCTGTGCCTGCTCTTTGATTATGGCATCCATCGGCCCGTCCGCCCGAACGCTGCCGGGAAACCACAGGAGCAGAGCAAACGCGAGAACCGCAGCGGCTTTCCGGTATTTCAAGATGGACATCGCCGGATCTCTCCTTCGAATGCCTGCGGCCAGGCCAAAGTGGTTAAGCGGGAAGCAGCTTGATCACCGTTTCGATAATTACCGTGATGATCGGAATCGCCATGACCATGATCAGGATTTTGCCTGCAAGCTCAATTTTTGAGGCGATCGATTCTTGTCCCGCATCGCGGATGACTTGGGCACCGAATTCGGCAATGTATGCGATTCCTATGATCTTCAATACCGTCTTCAGAAAGATCATGTTGATGTGGGACTGTTCGGCCAGATTCTCCAATACCCGGATGATCGCGGCAATTTTACCGATCAGGTACAAGAAAATGATGATTCCCGTAAATAGGGCCAGCAGGAAAGCAAATACCGGCTTTTGCTCCTTGATCACAAGCGACAGCACCGTGGCGATCAAGCCGATCCCGACGATTTGGATCATTTCCACATCGATCACCTACCTTGAAAATTCTCTTCCATTAAAAATAAATTCAATGAGAATTCTTCAAGGGGACGCTTCAGCCTGCCATTTTTCATCAGCTCTGGCGGAATGAAAATGGCTTGGGACGTCAGAAAATTCAAATCCGCTTAAAGTGATTCAATATAAATTCTTCAAGGACGCTTACTGGAAGAGAAAAATCGTTTTGATTTCTTTCAGCAATTCATCGAGCATTCTGATTACCATAAACAGAACGACGATAAAGCCGATCAATGTGACCCAATGCGCCATATCTTCTTTTCCCATTTGCTTCAGGACGGTGTGGATCATGGCGATGATGATTCCGATTCCGGCTATCTGAAAAATCGCGTTCACGTCTACATTCATTTCATAGGCACCTCACACATCCGTATCAGGAAGGCCGTTAATACATCATGATGACGATCAATACGCCCGCAAGTATCCCAAGGCTCTTCCACATCTTTTCATAACGCTTCTGCTCGTCGATTGCCGTCATCTCTTCCCTTTGCAGCTCGCGGATGGCCAAATGTAGATGCTTCACTTGATCCTCCCTATCGGAAATTCCCAAGGTTCTGCCCAGCTGTCTGACAATCTCTCTCTCCGTTTCTTTCATGGCTGTCTGCTTCCAATAATCCAGAGCGGTGAATTCCCATACTTCCTGGAGTGTGATTCCTTGCTCCTGCTCCAGCCTGTCGCCGATCTGCCCGAAAAGCCCGGAGACCGGCGCCGCAGTTTTTCTGCCGAGCTTCCGCAGAGCCTCCGGCAGCGGGGTCAGCGCATACACGATTTCCGTCTCCAATACCTGCAGGGCGTGAATCAATCCGCGAATTTGTCTCGGCCTTGAAGCAAGGCGCCAGGACTGGTAAAATCCGGCCATCGCACCGGCGAACAAGACAAGCGCGGCTCCCATCAACTTCAGCATGAACGCTTCACACTTTCTTCACATGGGAATCAAATGGGGTTTTAACCTGGAGAAAGCCGCTCCCGTCAAAAACCTGCAGCGGCCGTCCGGTGCCTTTTCTTCCGGGCAGAACGACATACCGCTCAAAAATGCCTTCCTCGATGAGTTCCCTGAGCATCGGCCGGCTCCGGATATCCTCCAGCCCCGCTCCATGCGCCGTGGCGAGCACTTTAATACCCGCCCGCAGCGCCTCGCGAATGGCTGCGGCATCCTCGGGTCTGCCGATCTCGTCGACCACAAGCACATCTGGCGACATCGAACGGATCATCATCATCATGCCTTCCGCCTTCGGACAGTGATCCATCACATCCGTGCGCGGACCGACATGAAACGTCGGGACTCCTTTTACGCAGGCGGCCAATTCCGACCTTTCGTCGATAATCCCCACTTTTTTGCCCTTCCAAGCCAGTTGGTGCGGCCACTCGCCGGTGCTGATCATGCGTGCGAGATCGCGGATCACGGTGGTTTTGCCCCAAAGGGGAGGGGAGATCAGGAGAGTATGGCGGACCGTTTGCGCCTCAAAGTCAATCAGATAGGGCAGAACGCTCCGACCGGCGCCGATCATCTCTCTGGCCAGACGGATATTGAAGCCTGTCACGTCTTTGATTTGCTTGATCTCTCCTTTATCCAGCACAACCCTGCCGCAAAGCCCTACCCTATGACCGCCCCTTACCGTGATAAACCCTCTTTTCAGCTCTTCCTCAAAGGTGTACAGTGAATGATCGGTCAGAAGGTCCAACAGTTGAAGGCATTCCTGATGACTGGGCCTGTATGCCGCAGCGGGATTATCCGAAATCTTCCCGCCGGCGTCAACGAAAGCATGATCATGGTCGTACACGATTTCCAGCGGCCGGCTTTCCCTGATGCGGATTTCCTGCAATGTCTCCAATATCTCGCGGGGAAGACCAGCTGCAATTCTGTGCAGGGATCCCGGCAGAAAGGAAAAAACATGATCCGGCATGATCGCTTCCTCCAAGTTGTCCATTCGTTTACATCCATATGTATGCTTGGCCCCCTCAAATATGACTGGTGAAGCGAACTTTTCCCCGACGTCTGCCTGAAAATCCGCTTCATTTCTTGATAATGCCAAAAAAGATGCAGCTGACACCGAGCAAAATCCAAAGCATCCGGGTGAACGAAATTTTATCGGCGATTCCGACCAGTCCGATCGTCGTTGTGCTAATCAAAATGACCGGTCCGACCAGCGCCAATCCCGAATTCACGATCAACGCCTTATCGATTTGGTTCAACCGCAGCATAATTACTGCGGCAATCAATTCAAGGCTGCCGGAAATCATTCGGAGCATCGCCATGCTGAGAACGACTTTGTTCAACATCCGATTTTACGCCTCCCTTGCAGTCCCTTTTTTGAAAAATGGACAATAATGGACCAACCTTCTACTAATCTATGCAGGCATGTCTATTTTTAGGATTACTGGGCACACCCCTATCTTGCAGCGCATATATTGCTTACATGCGTCATACATTTAAAACTTACAGTAAGGAGATAGTTGGATGAAAGTAACCGTTCATATGAACTGGCACCCGCAGTTGGCCGATCCCACCGGCAGCAGAAACATGAAGCCGAGATCAACTGGCAAAACGATGGTCATTGACAAAGGGCTGGGACTTCACACATTTGAGGATCTTCTCCATACCTCGGGGGAATACATCGACATCATCAAGCTCGGCTTCGGCACTTCTCCTTTATATCCCAAGCCGATCCTGGAAAGAAAAATTCAGCTGGCCAGGGAAAACGACATCTGCATTCTACCGGGCGGAACTTTTCTCGAGAGCGCGATTTGTCATGACGTGACGGATGCGTTCTTTGGCATGATTGCCGAATTGGGTTTCACGGGGCTGGAGGTTTCCGACGGCACCATCGAGATGGACCGGAATCTGCGCAACCAGTTGATCATGCGGGGTGTAAAGCAGGGATTTCGTGTATTCACCGAATACGGCAAAAAAACAAAAGGCTCCTCCATTCATTCGAAAGAGCTGGTGGACACGGTTCATATCGATACGGAATACGGAGCAGAGCTTGTCATTATTGAAGGCCGGGAATCGGGCAAAGGTGTCGGCATCTATGATGAGCAGGGAGATTTTGAAGACGGACGGATTCTGGATCTGTTGAAAAACATTCCGAACCCGTCGGCCATCATGTGGGAAGCTCCGTTGAAGGATCAGCAGGTGCATCTGATTCGGTTATTGGGACGTGATGCCAATCTGGGCAATATCGCCGCCGGAGATCTGCTGTCCCTGGAATCCTTAAGAAGAGGCTTAAGATCAGACACCTTCAGTTTCGCCAATGATGTATCGCATGCCTCATTTGACGGAATCTAACAACAGGAGGAATCAAACATGCGGTTGGACGTTATCCCCAGTGTGAATGAAGCCAGATCCGACGACTTGATTCACAAGACAGTCATCGTGATCGATGTGCTGCGGGCCACCAGCACGATCGTGACAGCACTGGCCGCCGGATGCGCAGGGATCATTCCCGTAGAGACCGTCATACAGGCAAAAAATCTTCGGGAGGAAGGAGAACTTCTCGGAGGAGAAAGATACTGCAAAAAAATAACCGGGTTTGATCTCGGAAACTCTCCGCTTGAATACAGGGACCATGGCCTGCAGGGGGAAAAAATCATCATGACGACCACAAACGGAACCAGAGCCATGCAAAAAGTGCAAAAAGCTTCTCATGTTTTGCTGGGGTCCCTGTTGAATGCCCGCAGCTGTGCGAGGGTGGCTTGGGAATTAAAGCGCGACGTGGTTCTGGTCTGCGCGGGGACGCAGGATCAATTTTCGTTAGAGGATGGCTTATGCGCCGGATGTATCGTAGACTGCATTTATTCATTCGCCGAAGAACAGCCGGAAGTGAATGATTTCGGCCTGGCCATGCGGCATGCCTATCTGCATGCCGGCACCGACATGCAGAACGCGATCCTGTCCTGCGCCAACGGAAAGAAATTGTGCCGGCTTGGCTTTGAGGAGGATGTCCTGTTTTGCTGCAATTTTAATCAATTTGATGTCGTTCCGGTTCTGCAGGATCATATTCTCGTGAAATTATGACATGCCGCGAAGAATTATTCCAAGAACAATAACCCTTCGGGTGACTGAAATAACGAAACCCATACTTTAGCGTTGTTTAGAGAGATGGGTATGGCCTTCGGCTCATACCCATGCTCCCCTGCATCTTCAACTCATCCTTCTACTTCGATTTCTTCCCCTTCGATTTCTTCCCCCTCATGGTTCCATTACACTCGACGTACTTCGTACGAATGACGGAAATCACGCCCACCACATATTCCTTGGTTTTGTTTTTTCGGCGGCAGTAATGCTGGATGACCTTATCCACTTCTTGGCCTGTTTGGGTCTTCCCAAAAATATTTCCTCAGTTCCTTGGGGACTGTAGAAGCATGAACAAGCACCACCGTTCATACAATGTGTTAGAACGATGAGGACAAGGGGCTCTGCCATGAACGGTGAAATTGTATTGGTGATTCTCATTATTGTGGGTATGCTGGGGCGTTCGCATATCATCACGATTGCCGCATGCATTCTGCTTGCTGTCAAACTGTTCGATTTGGACCGTTTTCTGCCCTCGGTCGAAAGGCGCGGGCTTGAGCTCGGTCTGCTTTTTTTGACGATGGCCGTGCTTGTCCCTTTCGCAAGCAATAAAATAACCTTGAGGGAAGTCATCTCCGTGTTCACGTCTCTCCCGGGCGTCATCGCTTTGGCCGGAGGAGCTTTGGCTACTTATATGAACGGAAAAGGACTGGAGCTGTTAAAAATAGACCCACAGTTGATTGTGGGTCTCGTGATCGGCTCAATTTTCGGCATCGTTTTTCTTAAAGGCATTCCCGTCGGTCCGCTGATGGCCGCGGGCATTACCGCCGTGCTGTTGAAAATCGCACAAATTTTGTTTGGCGGACTCCGTTAGAGGCTCAGGGGTCTGTCCGACGTAAGCAAGATCGTGAATATTTACTCAATTAAATTCGTTATTCCGTAAAAGGGATGGCAGTTGCACTTCCGCACTCATTCCCTTATTCCTTCATACTCCATTTGAATAAAAATTCACGAAAATCAATCCGTCGGACAGGCTTCTATCGGCGTTCTTTCGGCCCCCCGACAAAGGCTTGTTCGCTTGTATCCAATCCATAAGCGCTATGAAGCGCGATAATGACATCATTTGCGCGATCCGCAGCCACCACGCAGGAAACCTTGATATCCGACGTGCTGACCATTTGAATGTTGACGTTCTGGCCGGAAATCACCTCAAACATCTTCGCCGCCACACCGGGATTGCTGACCATACCTGCGCCGACGATCGACACCTTGGCCAGCCCCGCTTCCGAAGTCACCTCCCTGTAGGATACCTCCGGCCGAATGTTTTCAATGACCTGCAGGGCCTTGCCGACGTCAGCAGATGATACGGTGAAAGAGAAATCCGCCTTTCCATTCAGCGTGCCGCTTTGTACGATGATGTCGACATTGATGCCTTCCTTCGCCAGCGAAGTGAACACTTTGGCCAAAATGCCCGGCGTATCCTCAACTTCCAGGATGCTGATCCTCGCAACGTTCTTGTCCAAAGCGATTCCTTTGACAACGATACCGTGCTCCACTTCCGCTTCCTCCTTTACCTGCGTACCTTCGTTGTGATTAAAGCTGGAACGCACAACCAACTGTACGTCGTAATGTTTGGCATATTCGACTGCCCTCGGATGAAGAACGGCAGCGCCGAGATTAGCCAGCTCCAGCATTTCATCGTATGAGATTTGATCCAGTTTCCGTGCGCATTTGACGATTCTCGGATCGGTGGAGTAAACTCCGTCCACATCCGTATAAATTTCGCAATAATCCGCATGAATCGCAGCAGCCATCGCTACAGCGGTCGTGTCCGAACCGCCGCGGCCAAGCGTTGTGATTTCACCGTCTCCGGATATTCCCTGGAAGCCGGCGACTATGACGATTTTCCCTTGATCCAAGGATGCCAGCACGCGATCCGGACGGATATCGGTTATCCGGGCCTTGGCGTGAACCGGCTCGGTAATCATCCCGGCCTGCCAGCCGGTATAGGATACCGCTTCATGACCGAAGCTCTGAATGGCCATAGCCAGCAGCGCGATCGAAATCTGTTCTCCTGTGGTCAACAGCATATCCATCTCTCTCGCCGGCGGATGATCGGTGAGTTGATTGGACAAATCGATCAATTCATCAGTCGTATCCCCCATGGCGGACACGACAACCACGCAGCGATTCCCCTGCTCCTTGCTTGCAATGATTCGTTCGGCCACTTTTTTGATTCGCTCCGCAGTGCCGACTGAACTTCCGCCGAATTTCATCACGATTAAAGACAAACCGAACACTCCTAACCCATTTCAATTATGTTGTCGCAAATTAAGCGCGGGAAATATATTTGCCTTCGCGCGTATCGATCAGCAGAACGTCTCCTTCATTGATAAACAGCGGAACCTGCACCTGCAGGCCGGTTTCCACCTTTGCGTTCTTGGTGGCGCCTGTCGCGGTGTTGCCTTTAATTCCCGGTTCCGTTTCAATGACCTTCAACTCCACGCTGTTCGGCATATTGATGCCGAGAATTTCCCCTTGAAACGACATAATATTGACATTCATGTTTTCCTTGAGAAAATTCAGTTCCCATTCCAACTGCTTCCGGCTCAATGTAATCTGATCGTATGTCTCAGTGTCCATAAACGTAAATTCATTGCCGCTCGCATACAAATACTGCATCTCTCGGTTTTCAATGTGCGCGCGCGTGACATTCTCGCCGGCGCGGAACGTTTTTTCAACGGTATTGCCGTTTCTTAAATTTTTCAGCTTTGAACGGACGAAGGCTGCGCCTTTGCCTGGCTTCACATGCTGAAATTCGATGACGGTAAACAAATCCCCATCCACTTCAATGGTCAATCCGGTTTTAAAGTCGTTAACTGAAATCACTGTGTTTCCCTCCTGAGATTTGAAAATGGCATATGTATACGTGAAAACGGCTGCTGCCGGCGCGCTTTCAGTATAAAGATCTAGTCAGACGCGAATCGGGGGTACGTAATGATCCGGCCTTCTAATTGAGCACGATAAAGTCTTTGGATGCCTTGGTGATAATTTCAATGCCGTTGTGCGTAATCACCACGTCATCTTCAATACGGACGCCGCCGAAACCCGGCAAATATATGCCCGGTTCAACCGTAACCACCATACCCGGCTTCAAAACGGTATCGCTGTTCACGGAAAGCCTCGGAGCTTCATGGATCTCCAGCCCCAGACCGTGACCGGTGCCGTGTCCGAAATGATCCCCGTAGCCGTATTTGGCGATCACGCCTCTGGCCAGTGCATCGGCTTCACGCCCGATCATACCCGGCTTCAGATGCTCAAGCACGTTCAGCTGCGCCTCCAGCACGATGTCGTAAATTTGCCTGTGCTTGTCGGACGGCTTTCCAAGGAGCACCGTTCGGGTAATATCCGAGCAATACCCTTTGTAATAAGCCCCGAAATCCAGCTTGACAAATTCGTTGCTGCCGAGCTTTCTTTCACCGGCAACCCCGTGGGGCAGAGCGGACCTTTCTCCGGAAGCTACGATTGTGTCAAATGAAGAGGAGTCGGCTCCGTTCCTGCGCAGAAAAATTTCGATTTCCAGTGCGATGTCTTTTTCCGCAAGTCCCGGCCTGAGTACCTTCAAAATGTGGGAAAACGTCCGATCCGCAAGCTCCGCGGCTTCCCGCAGCACCTGCAGTTCGGAATCGTCCTTTTCCAGCCTTAACGTCTCTACCAAATTCGATGTCGGTACAAGCTCGATTCCGGCCAGCTTTTTGGCATATTCTTGATAAGTGCCAAATCTCAGATGGTCTTGTTCAAAACCGAGGCGGGCCAGCTGCAGCTCGTTCAACGTCATCTTGATCGAATCGGTCAGGTTGGGCAAATGCTCAATAACCTCATAATACTTTGCTTGAAGCGGCGCTTGCGTCCGGTACCTGAAATCGGTGTAAAGCACCGCCTTTTCTTGTGTGATCAGCGCATAACCCGCCGTACCGGTAAAGCCTGTCATGTATCTGCGGTTGTAAACATTCGTGATCAGCAGGGCTTCCAGACCGATCTTGGCCATGGCGTTTCTCAGCCGTTGAATGCGAACGGATTCCATGAGATCAACCCTTCTTCATAAGATATTGATGAATAGCCGTCAATCCCAGCTCGTAGCTGAAGGTGCCGAAACCGGCTATTTGCCCGATTACGACAGGGGCCGTCACGGATACATGGCGGAACGGCTCCCGCTTATGAATGTTCGAAAGATGCACTTCCACCGCCGGAATGCCGACCGCGTCCAAGGCGTCGCGAATGGCATAGCTGTAATGGGTAAAGGCCCCCGGATTGATGACAATGCCATCCTTTTCGCCGTGTGCCTGATGAATTCTGTCGATCAAAGCGCCTTCATGGTTGGACTGAAAAAAATCCAATTCAATTCCGGACAAGCTTTCTGCCAGGCGCTCAAGCTTCCGTTCAATGTCGGACAGCGTTTCGACGCCGTAAACGGCAGGCTCCCGGATGCCCAGCATATTTAAATTCGGGCCGTTCAGAATCAGTATTTGCTTCATCAGGCTACCACCTTCAGATCTTCTCAAGATTACACCCGGATCTTCTCAACTAACACATTGTAACACAGCACACCCTGTTTTGAGAATAACTTCCGCCGATTTTCAACGATTCGATCCTAGGGCGCCGGGTTCCCGGACTCTTTCGTCGGTAAATTCGTAAGAGATGCTGAAGCCGATGAAAACCCCCCATAAGGTAAACAGGCACAAATCCGCCAGCAATGTGTTCGTATCCAGAAGCCGTATCGATTTCATCATTCCGGAAGGGGGGCCGACGAGCAAATACAGGACAGCCCACCACGCCAATCCGTAAAACAAGCCGATCCAAGGTCCTTTATGCTTGACGAACAGCGCGGTGTAGAGCAGCGCGGCGGCAATCGAAAAAACGATAAAGAACAGCAGGCCGATCACATGTCCGTTCCAAGTTTTTAAAAATTCATTTTTGAAAAACGGTTCGGCCAAAAATCCCGGAATCACTTTGGTGAACTTGATCAAGTAAAGCAGGATTTTTAACGCTCCCCAGATGAGACCGGCAAAAAAGCCGATATACATCGCATGCATCCACCGATTGGTTAAAGGCTTGCCACTCGATTCCCGGTTGTCTTCCGCCATTAATCGCGAATCCTTTCTGACAAAATATTTTTTACAGCATTATGGTCGAACAGACTCCTTTTTAGTATGTTCATCTATCTTTATGTGAATTCTTCAAGAACGCTTCAGCGCGCCATTTTCATCACCTTTGGCGGCACGAAAAATGGCATGGGGCGTCTGATGGCAATGTAAACAAGTGGCGTTTCCCGATTAATTTCGTTACAATAGAAACAGGAATCCAGAAGGAAGGTGACTTCAGATGTCGCAGCCCAAATGCACGATTTATGGCGGGCAAGCAGTGATCGAGGGCGTCATGTTCGGCGGTCAAACCGTTCACGTAACTGCCGTACGCCGCAAAAATAACGAAATCGAATTCTTTGAAGCGCCCAAACGGGAACAGAATTGGGTCAAAGCTCTGAAAAAAATCCCCTTTGTCAGAGGACTCGTCGGAATTGTCGAAGCCAGCGCTAAAGGTTCTCAGCATTTGACGTTTTCTGCGGAGGCCTATGCGGAGGACGAAAGCGGCGAAGAAACAAGTACGACGGCCAAAAAAGTGGCCAAGGACGAGAAAAAATCGATTTTCTCCAACTTCTCCACCATTTTGAGCGTAGCCGTCGTCGGCGTTCTGTCGTTTATTTTCGGCAAACTGATATTTACGCTGGTACCTGCATTTGTGGAAGACTTTTTATTCAGGAATGCGTTCGAGAACCAGGTGCTGCACAATTTCATAGAAGGCATTATCAAAATTGTTTTGCTGCTCTTCTATCTGTTTGCCATCTCACAAACTCCGCTGATTAAACGACTGTTCCAATACCATGGGGCCGAGCACAAAGTCATCAGCTGCTATGAGGCCGGGGAGGAGCTGACCGTTCGGAACGTGCAGAAATACAGCACGCTGCATTACCGCTGCGGCAGCAGCTTTATGGTACTGACCGTCATTATCGGCGTGGTGATCTATTCGTTTATCGGCTACGATACCCTGTGGGAAAGAATTGTCCAGCGCGTGGCGCTGCTGCCCGTGGTCATCGGAGTTTCCTATGAAGTGCTGCGTTTTACAAACAGCGTCAGAGAAATTCCGCTGCTTCGGTACCTCGGTTACCCGGGACTCTGGCTCCAGCATTTGACGACCAAGCAGCCGGACGACCGGCAGGTCGAAGTGGCGATCGCATCCTTCAAGCGGATGCTCGAGCTCGACGGCCGGAATGCATCCGATCCCGGACTTGTCCGATAACACAAGGGGGCGCCTATGAGAAATCGGCAGCAGATTGTGATCTATATTGTAGCCATATTGTTCGCGATAGGCTTCATCACAAGCGTCGCATACAATTTCCGCCAATGGCTTATTCCCCTCGTCGTATTCGGAATCGTCTTTGTTCTTTACAAATTCCCGCCGAAGCGCTACGGACGCAACCGGAGTTACCAACGCACGGGATACCGGCCGGGAACAAAAAAGGACTCGCAGGCGAAGCGAAACAAAGCCCGCTTCCGGGTCATTGAAGGCAATAAAAACAGTGGGGATGATAATGAAACACCCCGCTACCATTGAATTCAGCTTGATTTTCCAGTCTGTAACCCATATGGGTTCAGACTTTTTGTTTCTGCACGATATTCTTATATTGGGACATATAAGCGGACACGGACCACTTGTCGAAAAACCGCAACGCCGCACTGTAGCCTGAATCGTACAGCTTTTTGCTCAATTCCCGGGAAATCCCGAATTGAGTGGTTTGCACCCCGAGCGTCGGAATTTTGATCGTTCGAAAACGGTTGTGGTCCTCGATATATCTTTCGTCATGCGCATCCATCATCGTGGCCAGCAAGGCCTGAAACATCGTGAACGGACCGTAGATTTTCCTCGCGACCCCCTCCTTCATCCCGACAAGCTGAAAGCCGACCGTCGGCATCATATTTGTTCTTTCTTGCAAAGCACTTTCCTTGTCAAAGATCCACAATGGAAAATTGCTGAGAATCCCTCCATCCACGATGTAGACAAACTGCTGCTTGAAATGCAGCGGTTTTTCCTTGAATCTCAGCGGTTTTCGATAGATGACAGGGTCGAAAAAATAGGGCAGGCTGGCGCTCATCCTGACAGCACTGGCCACCTCGAGCTTTTGAGGATCGACGCCATAGTTTCGGATATCTTCGGGCAGCACGAGAATCCGCCCGTCTGAAATATCGGATGCGATGATGCGCAATTGATTCGGCTTAAGATCGCCAAAGGTCCGCACTCCTTTTTGCTGCAGCAAGCCCTTGATCCAGAACTCAAGACTTTCCCCGGAATACAATCCTTTTTTTATGAACAGCCGAACCATCGGCCCTACGACTCTGACACGATGCCATAACGTTTTTTTCAAAAAAGAAGTAAACGGAGTCTGCAAAAGAATTTTTTCGATTTCGTCTGCCGTGTAACCGGAAGCAATCAATGAAGCGATGATCGCTCCGGAGGAAGTGCCTGCCACCTTATTGAAGCGAACTCCCCTGTCCTCTGCCGCCTTCAAGGCGCCGACCAAGCCAATCGCTTTAACCCCACCCCCTTCAAATACCGCATTGACGAGCAGAACGCATCACCTCCAGCTGCGAAAAACTGATGAAGACTGTTATACTCAGTATGTATGCGGTTTCAGGTTGGCCCTATGCAGGCCATTTTTTTCGAAAAAAAAACCGGCGTGGCCGGGGTTTCGCAAGATTTCTATTCAGTTGTCTCCAGCTCCATACGAAGCAGGTGCAGATCCTTGATCCGTTCCGGATCCCGGCGGAAGAATTCAACCAGCGATTCGATGCAGGTGATGGAATCCCAGCTCAAATGATGCTCGATCCCTTCAACATCCTGATAAATATTGTCTTGTTGCACTCCGATCAGGTAAAGGAAATCCTCCAGCAGTTGATGCCGGTCAACCAAGCGTTTTCCCATCTTTTTGCCCTTCGAGGTCAAAATCAAACCCCGGTATTTTTCATAGATCAGGTAATTGTCCTTATCGAGTTTTTGAATCATTTTCGTCACCGATGAGGGATGGACTTCCAAGCCCTCCGCAATGTCAGATACTCTTGCGTACCCTTTTTCATCGATCAATTTATAGATTCGCTCAAGATAGTCTTCCATGCTGGGTGTGGCCGCCATTCAGTTCCCTCCAAACCAATCTGTCTTCTTATGATACACTGTATCGCTTCCAGAAGACAAGGCATACCCGATATTGTTGATTATTTATCATTATATTTCCAAGATATGTACAATGTCCATGAAATCCGGAGATTTCCCATGTTTGATCATTGTCCCTCCGCAGAAAATAAAATCATCATTGAAATTTATCCGTTTGCAGGAGGTTCACTGATGTCATCCATGCTGTTATCCGAAAAGCAGACAAACACGCTGAAATTCGTTCCGGATTTGGTCTATTTTGAGCCTGCGGCGCTTGAATATGAAAAGGGCCAAAATATATACAAATGGGCGCAGGAGCATCACCTGCCCATTCAAATGACCACTTCGCACAATCGAATCAAGAATTTTCCCGGAGAAAACGATCTGATCAAATACAAGAATGCCAAGCGGACACTCGCTGTGGGCATCCGAAAGACGACCTGCACTTCGGACCCTGTGGGGCTGGAGCACATTACCGGCTCATTGAGGGAGTTAATTGAATGGATGGGCCGCGAGCCGTACGGACGGCTCCGGTTCGTTACCAAATACCATCATGTCGACTCCTTGCTGGATGCGAAGCACAACCGGCATACCCGCTTTCGGTTCAGCATCAATTCCGACTATGTCATCCGAAATTTCGAGCCGAACGGATCGAGGCCGCCGGCAAAGTTGCCGCCGCCGGTTATCCGCTCGGCTTTATCATCGCTCCGATCATTTGGCATGAAGGCTGGGAGGATGGATACGACGAACTGCTGAGCAAGCTGTCCCGTTCCGTGAATCAAGAAGCGGTGAACGATTTGACGTTCGAATTGATCCAGCACCGTTTTACGAAAACCGCCAAAAGAATCATCGAGCTTTGGTACCCGAAAACCAAGCTGGAAATGGATGAAGCGAAACGCAAATACAAATGGGGAAGATGGGGCCAGGGGAAATACGTATATCCGGACGAGCAGGCTGCGGCTTTGCGCGAATTCATCACAGAAAAAATTTTCAGCTATTTTCCGCAGGCCCGGATTGAATATTTTACTTAAATATTGATTCTCCTTTTTATCCCGAAAGCGGCAAGAAGCAGCAGGATCGAAAGGAGCACGATGGTTGCTCCCGGCGCCAAATTCCATACACCCGACAGTACCAAACCGCCGATCACCGCAATTTCGGAAATGATGACGGCCAGCACGACGCCCTGCCGGAAGCCCTTGGCGAGCACAAGACTGGCGGCGACGGGAATAATCAGCAGCGCGGAAACCAGCAGAGCGCCGACGATTTTGATAGATACGCTGATGACAAAGGCCGTAAGCACGGTCACCAGCAGATTAAAAAAGCCGATGGGCAGTCCACTGATGCCTGCGGCATCTTCATCAAAGGTCAGCAGAAACAACTCTTTGAAAAAGATGAGGACGACCGCCAAAACGACAGCGGTTACGCCGGTCACCATCCATAAATCAACGCTGTCCAATGTATAAATGCTTCCGAACAGATAGCTCATGACATTAATATTGAAGCCTTTGCCCAAGGTAAACAACAAAGATGCCAGCGCCACCCCGCCCGACAAAATGATGGCGATGGACAGCTCCGCATAGGACCTGTAGGCTCTGCGTAGTTTTTCGACGGCGAAGGAGGCCAGCAGAGCAAACAACAAACCGACGACGACCGGATAAACCTGAATGAGAAAGCCCAGAGCGACTCCCGCAATCGACACATGAGCCAGCGTGTCCCCGATCATCGAAAGCCTCCGAAGCACCAGATAAGTTCCCAGCAAAGGCGCCATCATCCCAATCAGAAAGCCTCCAAGCAGCGCCCTTTGAAAAAAAGGCTCAAGCAAGATGTCCACCGGCTATTCTCTCCTTATCCGCATTCAAATTTCGGCGCAAATCGGCCATCGTGTGCGTAAGATTTCGTTCATCGCAATCCTCGATTTCATGGGAATGCTTGACGAAAAATTTCAATTTCCCCGACTGGTACAGCGGCTCGCTCCCCAAATAGGATTGAAGCATGTCGAGATCATGGGAGACCATCAGAAAAGTGATGTGATGATGCCGATGCATATGCTGAATCATATGATAAAAGCTCATCTGCGTCTCTTCGTCAATCCCTGCGGTTGGCTCATCAAGAATCAGCAGCTCCGGATTGTTAACTAGAGAACGTGCCAGAAAAGCGCGCTGCTGCTGCCCGCCGGAAAGCCGTCCGATCTGATTGCCGGCCAAATCCTCAATGCCCATGACACTCATCGCATCCTCACATTTCTGAAGATCTTCCTTGGTAATCCGCCGAAACATCTTCTTCCTGCCGTATAAGCCCGAAAGGACAACTTCCTTTACCGTTGCCGGAAAAAGCGGATTGATATTGTTTTTCTGAGGGACATATCCGATCCGTTCCCACTGGTTGAACTGGGAAATCTGCCGATTGAACATGCAAATTTCCCCTGATGTCGGTTTAAGCAGGCCGACAAGCATTTTCAGCAGCGTCGTTTTGCCGGCGCCGTTGGAGCCGACCAGCCCGACGAAGTCGCGCTGCTGGATGGAAAAGTTCAAATCTTCGATAATCCGCTTGTTTTCGTAGGAAAAGGACACGTTACGAAACGTCACGACACTCTCGTGGCAGTTCGTCTCCGGAGAATTGCCGCTGTCTGCTGAATGGAGATGATCCGTTGGACTTCCCGCTTGTGCGGCTGCTGTTCCGGAACGGCCGGGTTCAGTAAGCACGGCCATACAGGTTTCCCTCCCGTCGGTTTAAGGATAAAGCTGGAACTAGTTCAGAGCTTTCAGCAGACTTGCAAGGTTTTCGCGCATCAATGAAATGTAATTTTCCCCCGCCTTCGCCTGCTGTTCAGTCAAGCCTTCAATCGGATTGAGCACCGCTGTGCCGATCCCCAAATCCCAGGCCAATGTTTTGGCCAGCCTGTCGGAAACCAGTTCCTCAAAAAAGATCGTGGTCACGTGATGTTCCTTGACAAATTGGGAGATATACTGCAGATCCTTTGCCGTCGGCTCGGAGTCGGGCGACAGTCCCATTATCGGAAGCTGCTTCAAGCCGTAATCGCGGCAAAGATAAGCGAACGCTTGATGGGATACGACAATTTCATGCCTTTTCAAGGTCCCTGCATCCAACGAATTGCGGAAGTCGTCATGCAGCTTCTGCAATTCACCGATGAAAGCTTCATAGTTTGCCAGATAATCCTTTTGATGTGCCGGATCTGCTTTAATCAAACCGTTCTTGATGTTATCCGCCATCTGCATGGCCGAAAGCGGGCTGATCCAGGTATGGGGATCAACCGATTGGGCCGGAAGGCCTTGAGCCTTTCCGGTTGAGGCGCCGGGATTGGTTTCATTGGTAAACTGGGAAGCATTCGTAGCAATCAACGGGATTCCCTTGCTCGCTTCAACCGCTACAAGACGCTTATTGTCCGTGATGCTGCCCAGCAGATCGCCGACCCAACCTTCCAATCCGGCGCCGTTATACACAAATACCTGAGCCTTCGAAATCTCGGAGATGTCCTTGCTTTTCGGGGTCCAATCGTGCGGCTCCACGCCGGTGGGAATCAGATTGATCACATTGACGTCTTCCCCTCCGATTCGCTTTGCAAAATCATAGAGCGGAAAAAAACTGGTGATGACGTTGACCTTCCCTTCCTGAAGCTGGCTTTGGGAAGAACAGCCCATATTGAACAGAAGCGATAGAACCAATAAAGCAATAATTGCAAATGCACGAAGCCGCATCGTAAGATTCCTTTCTCTTGAGCTTATTACAAATCGTAAGTTTTACAATAAGGATTATAGGGCAGAGAAAGGGGAACTGTCAATATTATTCGTAGAAATTACGATAATATTCGCTTGGAGTCCTAAATGATGCAATAACAATTTGGTTTTTTAGTAATTATAAAAAATATATGAATATTTGGTTGATAAATAGATTCATTATGTTAGTATAAATGTAATATATTGCTATATTTATAGTATTTATGTAATCCCTTAAACTTTCAATTTAAAATGGGGTGATATTGAAATCCATTTATATGGATTTCTTAGTTTAGCAGTGACAAAGGACGGTTTGTTAGACCTAAATTAACCTAAAAAAGGAGATGAAACATTTATGAAAAAAAGAGGTATACTTATTACGCTTGCATTAATGCTCTCGCTGGTCGGAACAAGTGCTGTAAGTGCGAAAAATACACAAAGTTTAGGGTATAATATTGATCCGTCCATTACAGGAAATGAAAGAGCAATCGTTGCCAAAGTGATGTCGTCTCTTGATCCCGAAGAGAGGTAATTTAAGTGAAAGCTAAGAAAATTCTCATATCTCTTTGTCTAACCGCACTAGGATTATTTACTCAAGTTCCTATTCAAGAAGTTGCTCATGCTTCAACAAATGAGACTCCCGTTTTATTAAAAGTTAATGATTTCTACGTATTGTATACAACTCCAAAGGCTCCTTATATTGATTCCAATAATCGCCTCATGATCCCCTTGCGTTCCATTAGCAGTTATTAGGAGCAAAGGTAGGATATGACGCCAACTCAAAAGTGGCAACCATCAAAATGGTTCAAAAACGGTCACTTTTCAGATCAACTCCACAAAGATAACGGTTGATGGTGTCGAAACAAGCATGGATACAATTCCTGTCCTTCATCAAAACTCGATGTTCATTCCTCTCGGTTCCCTGATTAACAACTTAGGCATAAAAAGCAAATGGAACAATGCTGACAAGTTATATACACTTACAGGAGAAAACTTAATGCAAACCGATATGATCAAAAATATTGAAGATCTGGATCACGTGTTGGCCTGTGACCTGCAGTTCCAGTATGCGGCAACGTTTGCAGATACACAGGCCAAGCGCATTTTCATGGATGGCGACGGCCGTCAGGCCATGTTAATTTAAGACCGCAGTGCTGCGGATGACTGAACAGCGGTTTACTTGACGACCGCACCATTCGGCATATCTTCCGGCACCGTGGCCAAGGTCAGCCGATCTCCCTCCGAAGCGGCCAAAATCATCCCTTGAGATAGCTCTCCGCGAAGCTTAACGGGCTTCAGATTGGCCACGCAGATCACTTTCCTGCCGACGAGCTCCTCAGGCTTGTAATACTTGGCGATTCCCGATACTACCTGACGCCGCTCGACGCCCATATCCAGCTGCAGCTTCAAAAGCTTGTCCGCCTTCGGGATCGGCTCGGCCGACAGCACTTGCGCCACGCGAAGCTCAATTTTGGCAAAATCGTCGATCGAGATTTCGCTGGCCTCGGTTTGCTCCGATTCGCCTACCGGCGCATTGCCGCCTGAGCCGCCCTTATCCCCTGCCTTTTCGGCCGTCTGCTTGACGTCATCCTGCGGTTCGCTTCCCTGTCCTGCCTGCCGGACAAGAGTTCCGCCCATCGCTTCCACGATATAGGCCACTTCCTGATCCACGTCGAGCCGCGGAAAGATCGGTTCGCCTTTGATGACCTTCAGGCCGCCGGGAAGCGCGCCGAATTCGCGGATGCTGTCCCACTCCGTCAGCTTGCCGTCGGCGATCCCCAATTGCTCCCAAATCCGCTTCGGCGCCTGCGTCATGAACGGCTGCAGCATGATCGAGACGATCCGGATCGATTCGGCCAGGTGGTACATCGCCGAGGCCAGCTCCTGATTCCGGCTTTCATCCTTGACCAAATTCCACGGCTGCGTTTCGTCGATGTATTTGTTGGTGCGGCTGACCAGCTGCCAAATGGAGGACAGGGCAACGGAAAACTCCATGTTCTCCATTACTTCTTCCACCTGCCGGACGGTCTTAGTCGCAAACTCCGCCAATGGACGGTCGTAGGGCGTAATGTCACCCTGATAAGCGGGCAGCTCCCCTTGATAATATTTGTGAATCATGGCCACAGTTCTGTTCAGCAAATTCCCCAGATCGTTGGCCAGATCGAAATTGACGCGCTCCACGAAGCTTTCCGGAGTGAACGTTCCGTCCGAGCCGAACGGTACCTCCCGCAGCAGGTAATATCTCAGGGCGTCCAAGCCGTAGCGGTCAATCAGCGTGACCGGGTCGACCACATTGCCCTTGGACTTGGACATTTTGCCGTCCTTCATCAGCAGCCAGCCGTGGCCGAACACTTTTTTGGGAAGCGGAACCCCGAGCGCCAGCAGCATGATCGGCCAATAAATCGTATGGAAGCGGACGATCTCCTTGCCGACCAGGTGAACATCCGCCGGCCAATAGCGGTCGAATTTGTCCGGCTGCCCGGAGCCGTAGCCCAATGCGGTAATGTAGTTGGACAGCGCGTCGATCCAGACATAGATCACATGCTTCGGATCACCGGGAACCTTGACGCCCCAGTCGAACGTCGTCCGGGAAACCGCCAGGTCCTCCAGGCCGGGCTTGATGAAATTGTTGATCATCTCATTCTTGCGGGATTCCGGCTGGATAAAATCCAGGTTTTCCTCATAATACTTCAGCAGCTGATCGGCATATTTGCTCATCCGGAAAAAATAAATCTCTTCCTTGACCTTTTCAACAGGTCTGCCGCAGTCGGGACAATTGCCGTCCACCAGCTGCCTTTCCATAAAGAACGATTCGCAAGGGGTGCAGTACCAGCCTTCATAGGTTCCCAGATAAACATCCCCCTGATCGAGAAACTTCTGAAAAATGTACTCCACCGACTCGATATGCCGTTTTTCCGTGGTCCTGATGAAATCGTCGTAGGAAATATCCAGCTTGCTCCACAGCTGCTTGATGCCGGACACGATATCGTCAACGAACTGCTGCGGGGTAACGCCCTTCTCCTTCGCTTTGCGTTCGATCTTCTGTCCGTGCTCGTCCGTCCCCGTCAAATACATGACTTCATAGCCGCGCAGTCTTTTATAGCGGGCCATAGCATCTCCTGCCACGGTTGTGTAAGCATGGCCGATATGCAGCTTGTCGCTGGGATAGTAAATCGGCGTGGTGATGTAAAACGTTTTTCGAGAATCGCTCATCTTCTTCAACCTCCATATATTATATTGTGCGTCTATTGCGCATCGATTTCGCACTTTCGTGCCAACTGTGCAGCGTCATGACAAACAAAAAACTCCCGTCCTCCATGGGACGAGAGTTGAACTCACGCGGTACCACCCAAATTCCCCCCCGTTCTCACAAAGCGGGGGCTTGCCGAGTCTTGGCAGACTCCCGCCATTAACGCCGACGTTCGCGCCGCCCCCTTATTGAACCGCAGACCGCCGGGGTCAAAACAGACCCCGACCGGTGGCTGCCGCAGATTCAATCGGATCCATGGTGCGTGCCAAGGTTCAATTGAATTCCCGACCAGCCGTCAAACGCCGGCTCAACTTGAAGGCGAAGCCTCCGGGACCATCTTCCAAAGCTTTCCTATACCGGCTTTCAGCTTGGAACCGGCTCTCTGTCATAGGTATGACCCTGTACTTATCCCTTCATGGGCAGTGTATTTTACTCAAAAATTCATCCTTACGCAAAATATACCCAATATCGCTTATCCGTGTCAAGCTTGCCGGAGTCCGTTCCCGGCTTCGTCTCACTCGGACGGCTTTTTCGCATGATCCGCCGCTTTGGGCGGAACATGATCGATTCCTCCCGGATGAAACGGGTGGCACCTGGCGATCCGTCTTGCCGCCAAATAGGAGCCCTTCAAGGCTCCATGCACTTCGATCGCTTCCAAAGCATATTCCGAACAAGTTGGATAAAATCTGCAGGTCGGCGGCTTCAACGGCGATATGAATTTGCGGTAAAAGTGGATCGGCGCTTTGATGATCTGCTTGAACAACCGGACAGCCTCCCTTTCTTTCCTGCTATGATTTTTTTCTGTGCCGCCCTCACCTGACTTATAGTTGATTTCTATTATATTTATACTTCATATATATTTCAAATATACAGAATATCGTGATATAACAAATACATCCGGATGATCGAAGCAAACGAAAGGAGAAAAAGCACATGAAAGAAGTACGTCCCTGGAATGCCGCTCTTTATGACTCCAGCTTGGGATTTGTATCACGATACGGCCAAGATCTGCTGCAAATATTGAAACCTGCGGCGGGCGAAAAAATTCTCGATTTGGGATGCGGAACAGGGGACCTTGCCGATGAAATGACGAAGCTCGGCGCGGATGTGACCGGCTTGGACGCATCGGAGGAAATGATTTCGAGGGCGCGCGAGAAATACCCGGAGCTCCGCTTTATCATCGGACGCGCGGAGAGCTTTCGCGCGGAGGAACCGTACGACGCCGTCTTCTCGAATGCCGCCCTGCATTGGGTCAAAGACGCCAAGGGCGCCACCGAATCGATATGGGAAGCGCTCCGCCCGGGCGGAAGATTCGTGGCCGAATTCGGCGGAAAAGGCAACGTGCGGCTTTTTGCGAGCGCCATCGAAGAGGTGCTGGCCTCGCGCTATGATGTGGATGCCGCCGCGCGGAATCCATGGTATTATCCCAGCATCGGTGAATATGCCTCGCTGCTCGAGCAAACCGGCTTTGACGTGGTATTTGCCGAATTGTTCGACCGGCCTACTCCGTTGGGAGATGAACAGGGGATTCGCGACTGGCTGAGCATGTTTGCCCGGCCGTATTTCTCGGGAATGTCCGAAGAGCAGACGGCGGAGGCAAGCGAATGGATCACCGGCAAATTGACCCAAGTCCTCGCCCGCAGCAGCGAAGGCTGGCTGGCGGATTACCGAAGGCTGCGGATCGTTGCTTTGAAAAGAGGTTGACAGGCATGATTGCACATTTATGCAATTAAAACTTGTCACAAATCGTTATATTTTGATGTGATTGCAATCACCCAGGGCATGGTACTCTTTGAATACACTTTTTTATGTCCAAATATAAGAAAGTGAGGAGAGCATCATGTTAAGCGAGAAAACGATCCAAATCATCAAATCCACGGTACCTGTTCTGGAGAGGCATGGGACGACGATCACGAAGCGTTTTTACCAATTGCTGTTTACTCATCATCCGGAATTGCTGAACATTTTCAATCATGCCAATCAACAGCAAGGCAGGCAGCAGACTGCGCTTGCCAATGCGGCATATGCCGCAGCCGCAAATATAGATCAATTGGAAAAGGTCGTGCCTGTCGTAAGGCAGATCGGGCATAAGCACCGCAGTCTCGGCATTAAAGCGGAGCACTATCCGATTGTTGGGCAAAATTTGCTTGCAGCCATCAAGGATGTGCTCGGCGATGCGGCTACGGAGGAAATTATCAAGGCCTGGGCGGATGCCTATGGCGTTATCGCCGATATCTTCATTAGCGTGGAAGCCGAGATGTATGATCAATCCGAAAAACAGGAAGGCGGCTGGTCGGGTTTTCGGGAGTTTCGGGTGGAGAAGAAGCTGCGGGAAAGAAGGCAAGGTATCGGGCTTATATATCCAGGTTAAATGTGTTATGGCTTTCAGCCCCCGCCGGGAGCTTTACTCTGGACCGGAAGGAAGCGGCTTGGATCGCTTTCGCCGCATCGAGGTTGACGCCGAAGGTCACGCTGCCCACAGATTCCCCGGTTCCCGGATTTCTTATTTTCAGAGTCTCGGCGCTTATCGACCGAACCCATTCCCCGTCAATAAACATCAGCTTTGGTTGTTCCATCATCTGACTCCTCTCAAAATTCAACTCAATTACTTCCGGATACGGCTATCGGTTTAAAAGCCTCGAACGGATTTTTGCATTTCGGACAATATAAAATGCTGCGGCAGGCCGCCGGCCCGAACAAATTTTCCATCTTGGTGTAAGGGGAGCCGCAATAAGGACAGTTGACCTCCCACATTTCGCCGGGTTTATGGCTTTTAGGCGGCGGCGCGATTCCGAAGCTTCGCAGCTTCTCCCTGCCCGCATCGCTGATGCGGTCCGAAGTCCAGGGCGGATCGAACACAAAATTCACCCGGATTTCCCTGACTTGCTCCAATTCGGACAACTTCTCTGAGATTGATTTTTTCATGAGCTTCAGCGCCGGACATCCGACAAAGGTCGGAAGCACCTCGACGGCGACGATTCCATCGGCGATCGACACCTGATGGATCATTCCCATCTCGACCAAACTGACCGGCGGCATTTCCGGATCCTTGACTTCCTCCAAAAGTGCCCATAACGCTTTCTCAAGGCTGTCGTCTGCAAGCAACGTCATGGCGAATCACTCCTTTACCAGCTTGTTGCCGGATCCAATCTGTATACCTCGGACAAGGTGCGGACCGCATCGACGCAGTCCTCCGTATGCTGTCCGGCACGGCCCTCAAGCTGAGGCGATTCAGCCGGTTTCGTCCAATTGATGCCGCAAGCATGAAAAGCTTCGTTTGCTTTCCGCTCCCAACGTTCACGAATCTCCTTTTCCGGTATCATCAATCCGTGCCGGATGATCGCGTCCGCCATCGGGCCGAGCTTGAATGCGTCGCCGATATCCGCGTTCACCTTTTCCAGCGCCGCCATAAGTCGCTCCCGGGCATCTTCCGTGCTGTTCGCCAACTGTTTGATCCAGACACGCCAATGCATGAGATGATAATTCAGCTCCGTCAGCATTTTTCTCGACACCTGCGCGAGCGGAATGTAGGAGCACTGAGAAAGCACCTCCAGACGGACCAGCTTAAACAAATCATACAGATAAAAGCGGACGATCGAATAAGCCCAGTCAAAATGCGGATTAACCATATAATTGCCTGTGCCGTTCGCGCGTTCCACCAGAATCGTGTTCCTGAATTCGGCAGAATCCCTTAACTGGGCCAGATCATCCGCCTTGCCGGCTCCCAATTCCTCCAGCAGGGTGTAAAACATCACCGCATGGCCCATCGTATCCTGCGACATCGAGGAAAAGGCAACGTCTTCTTCAATGTGCGGAGCAAGACCGAGCCATTCCGACCCGCGATATGCGATCATCAAATCATCGTCGGCCATCTGAAACAGCAGCTCCTTCAAAGCGGCCAAGTATTCCGCCTGTTCTTTGGCCTGCTCCGCGTTCACGATTCGCTGCAATTCTGCCATGTTAATCCTCTCCTCTATTTCGTAGACATTCGGCTCTCGTATTGTTCCCGGAACCGGCGCCATCTGCTTTGCACATCGCCATACCCTTTCGTTTCCCGGTAGCTTTTATTGTCGAGACGCTCCAAATATTGCCGTTCCTCATGCGGCAGCCCGACAATATCCTCGCGTTTGACCACCCAGATATTATGGCAGGGTTCGCGGCGCAAAAAGTTTTCCCGCGCCATCGACATCGCAATCTCATGGTTCGGGGCCAGCAAGCTGAATTGATGCACGAAGCTGGCCGTCGGGCTTTTTTGACTGAACACTTCAAAGACCGCGTAGAACCCCTGATTTTCATGCTGATTTTCGCTCATTGCATTCAGCCTCCTAAACCGCTTTGCGGGGATTGTAAGACAGCGCCTTGCGAACCCATTCCGATTCCTCGTAGGACATTTGCCTCAAATGCAGCCGATCTTTCGAACGGGGTCCGTTGCCTTTGACAATTTGCTTGAATTCCTCCCAATCCGGCTGGCGATAGATCCACATCTGCTGCTTCTCATCGTAACGAATCGTTTCATCCGGCAGCGTCAGCCCCAGATGAAAAATCCGCGGCACATATTTGTTGAAGAAAGTTTGCCTCAGTTCTTCATTCGTCTGCGTGCGGATCTTGTAGCGCAGATTCATTGACTGATTGCTGCTCATCACGCCGTTATCCGGAGGCCCGAAAAACATGAGCAGCGCAGGCCACCAGCGGGTGATCGCATCCTGCAACATTTGGCGCTGCTCGCGCGTTCCTTCGGCCAGCGTCAGCACGATGCTTTCTCCATGATAAGCGTGGAATTTCTCTTCCGCCGTAATTCTGAGCAGCGCCCTGGCATAAGGCGCATACGATGTGTCGAGAGACATCGTCTGGGTGATGATGGCCGCACCGTCAACCAGCCAACCGATCACGCCCGCATCGGCCCACGTCGGCGCCGGCATGTGAAAAACGTTGTGGTATTTCAAGCGCCCTTCAAACAAATCATTCAGCAGATCTTCCCTCGTTTTACCCAACGGGGCCATCAGGTCTTCCGCCACCCTAAGCAGCAGCTGGCCATGCCCCATCTCATCCTGAACCTTCGCCATTATTGCCAATTTGCGGTGCAGACTGGGCGCTTTCGGAACCCATTCCTTTTCCGGAAGCGCTCCCATAACTTCACTGATGCCGTGCATGGAAATCAGCTTGATCAATTGACTGCGATAATCGTCCGGCATCCAATCCTCCGCTTCGATTTTGTCTCCCCGATCAATCCGCTCCATAAATTCGGCAAATTTATCCTGGTCTTCGTTCATCCATACGTCCTCCTCCCAAATTGCGCCGTTCATTACAAAACATATATTTATAATACGTTTTTATAACGTTATAATATCATATCGTCATATGATTGTGCAATACGTTATTTCACCTGAATCCCCTGGGACTTGCTCATACAAAAACGGAGGATCTTCCGATCCCCCGTTCCAAAGGCTCCTTTGTTTAAAAGCGATTGCTTCTTAACGTTTACATTCCCTGTATGCTAACCCACCGGGGCCGGGGCATATACGCTTTCAAAAAACCGAACGGCACCCGGATTCAGCAATTGATAATAGCTGTTGAACAGTTCGTCCGCAGCTTTTCCAGACCAAATATCGGGCAGCAGTTCGGGAGGAAGGTCGGGATCGATAAACAAAAATTTGCGGTATTCATGAACCAGCTTCGTTTTCTCCACAAAACAATGGCTGTCCGATATTTCCTCGCGCCTCTCCAGCTTCGCCCGCATTTCCAGATACTGCGGTTCATAGATCGCGATGAATTCCTGATAGGCGGAATTGATGTAATTCAAATCCCAGCACTTCTGGACAAGCTTCTTCGGGTCGCTCCAGCCCAGATGCTCAGCCGTAAAAATCTCTACAAAATCGGTAATTTCACGATTCTGCGTAATATCCTTGACCTTATCGGCCAGATCGTTCGGACTGATCCATGTGCTTGTCGTAAGCATGCCGAATCCCAGATACCCCAGCTCCTTGCGCAGCTGATCCCGCAGATTCCTGCGCTCCTCCGGTATATTGTAGCTGGCGACACACCACTTTCCGTTCCAGCCTTCCGAATCGTACTTGTAGATTCTCGCCGCGGCCTCGTCCAATCTTCTTTTGCCCCGCCGGGTCATAGAGTAATAGCTTTTGTTGCCGATTTTTCTGGACTCAATCCATCCCTGCTTCATGATGCGGGACATCGCAGCTCGAACCGCCTGCTCCGTCATCCCGAATTCGCCCATCAGCCTCAGCAGGCTGCCTACCCAAATTTCGCTTCCATAATGCCTTAAATACTCTCCGTAAATCGTAAACAGCAAAGATTGCGGTTTCATCGTCCATACTCCTCCAATACATCAAGTCTTTCTCTATGGGCTTGTTCATTCAAGGCGATCCATGCCATTTCCATTGTATCAGCAAGCGATGAAAATGGCACCTGAAGCGTCCTTGAAGAATTCACATTTATACCGAATTTTCAAGATAGACCAAATTGTATCATAACCGATGTACGGAGCAAACGGAAGCCGGAAGTTTTGATCGGACAAAAATGCTGCTTATGCCTGCGAGACGCATTCCCTTACAAACGTTCAATAATCGTTGCGATCCCCTGGCCCACTCCAATACACATCGCCGCCAGACCGTATCGGGACTGCCTTCTTGCCATCTCGTAAAGCAGCGTGGTTATGAGTCTGGCGCCGCTGCAGCCGAGCGGGTGGCCAAGCGCGATCGCGCCGCCGTTGACATTGACCTTCTCCATATCGATGTTCAGCTCCCGAACGCTTGCTACCGATTGCGCCGCGAATGCCTCATTGATTTCGAACAGATCGATGTCCTCGACGCTCAAACCTGCCTGCTTCAATGCTTTTCGCGCTGCCGGGACGGGCCCCATTCCCATGATGCCGGGGTCGACCCCGGCCACGGCGGAGGCTACAATCCGCGCGCGCGGCTTCAGACCGAGACGGGCCGCGGTTTCCCACTCCATCATCAGCAGAGCCGCCGCTCCGTCATTGATGCCCGAGGAGTTGCCCGCCGTGACGGTGCCGCCTTGCTTGAAGACCGGCTTCAATTTCCGCAGCTGCTCCATCGTCGTATCCGGACGCGGATGCTCATCCTGCTCAACCACCGTCATCTCGCCTTTGCGGCCGGCAATTTCCACAGGCACAATCTCATCCGCAAATTTCCCCTCCGCCAGCGCTCTGGCATACTTCAATTGGCTGGACAACGCGAATTCATCCTGATCTTCACGGGAGATTCCGTACAATTCGGCGACCTTCTCCGCAGTCTCGCCCAAACTGATCGGCGGATACATAGCCGCGAGCTTCTGGTTGACCAATCTCCAGCCCAGCGTCGTATCGTAAAGCTGCTGATTGCCCCTTTGGTATGCCGTTTCGGGCTTCATCATCACCAGAGGCGCGCGCGTCATGCTTTCCGTGCCTCCCGCTATGAACACCTCTCCCCGTCCCGCTTCGATATATGCCGCGCTCATATTGACCGCTTCCAGCCCCGATCCGCACAGACGATTCACCGTCACGCCCGGAACCTCAACGGGAAGGCCGGCAAGCAGCAGCGACATTCTGGCCACATTGCGGTTGTCTTCGCCCGCCTGATTGGCGCAGCCGAAAATCACATCTTCGATAAGCGACGGATCGATCGGGCTGCGCTGCAGCAGCTTGCCGATGACAATCGCCCCCAGATCATCGGGCCGAACATCCTTCAATGCCCCGCCATGCCGCCCGATCGGCGTGCGAACCGCGTCCACGATAACAGCAGATTTCATACTCAACACTCCCTAACCAAAATCGTTGCAATGCTTGACACAATCTCCGCAGCCCCGCGGTTCGGCTTTCACAATGCTTCAACGAGGGTAGCCACGCCCTGTCCGCCTCCCACGCATAATGAGACGATGCCAAAGCGCAATTTGCGGCGGCGCAGTTCGTACAGAACGGCCGCAATCAAGCGGGTCCCGCTGCTGCCCAGCGGATGCCCAAGCGCGATTGCGCCGCCGTTCACATTCGTCTTGTCCGCGGGAAGCCCAAGCTCGCGGACGCAGGCCAGCGACTGCGAGGCGAACGCCTCATTCAGCTCGAACAGATTGATTTGCTCCATCGTCATACGGACTTCATCCAAAAGCTTGCGAATGGCGAATACGGGTCCGATGCCCATCATCCGGGGATCGACGCCGACCGAGGTGAAATGGACGATTTTGCCCAAAGGCTCCAGTCCGTACTGCTTGAGCTTAGACTCGTTCATCAGCAGCACTGCGGCCGCTCCGTCATTGATGCCTGAGGAATTGCCGGCCGTGACCGTTCCGCCGCGGCGGAACGCCGGTTTGAGCTTCGCCAGCGTCTCGGCGGTGGTTCCCCTGCGGGGATGCTCATCCGTGTCGAAGCGGCAAATCTCACCCTTACGATTCGTGATCTCTACAGGCACAATTTCTTCCTTGAATTTCCCTTCGTCGATGGCTCGCAGCGCCCGACGGTGACTTTCCGCAGCAAACTCGTCCTGCTCCTGCCTGCCGATCCGATACTTTTCCGCCACATTCTCCGCAGTATCTCCCATGGTCAATTCCCCATAGATCGCCACCGGCGCCGATCTCGGGCCCCCGAAGGATTCGATCAGCGTCCGCCCGCCGCGTTGAAAGGGCTGCTCGAATTTTTCCATAATGTATGGCGAGCGCGTCAGGTTTTCCACACCGCCCGCCAGCATCACTTCCGAATGGCCGGACTGGATCGATTGCGCAGCCAAATTGACGGCTTCCAGGCCGGATGCGCACACCCGATTCACCGTCACGCCAGGAAGCGATTCGGGAAGCCCCGCCTTCAACAGGCCGACCCTGGCTATATTGATAAACGGGCCTGCTGAAATGACATTGCCCATGATGACGCCGTCGACCTGCTCTCCAGACATGGCGGTTCGGCGTAAGGCCTCCTTGAGTACAATCGCGGTCAAATCGTCGATCGGGACGTCTTTCAAAGCGCCCCCCAATTTACCGTACGGCGTCCGGACCGCAGAGGCCACGAACACCTCGTTTCCATGCAGGCTCATGCGCTCATCTCTCCCCGTCCCGGTCATACGTATAAAATCCTTGTCCCGTTCGCTTGCCGTATCTGCCGGCCAAGACGAGCTTGCGAAGCAGCGGCGCCGGACGATACCGCTCCTCGCCCAAATCGCGGTGAAGCCCGCGGATGACGGAATACACTTCATCAAGACCGATCCGATCGGCCCACTCCAGCGGTCCGTACGGATAGTTCGTCCCTTTCTTCATCGCCGTGTCGATATCCGCGGGTGTAGCCGTACCCTCCATCACGGCAAATGCCGCCTCGTTGACGATCAGTGAAAGAATCCGCGGAAATACCAGCCCCGTTTCGTCCGCCACCGTTTCAACCGCTTTCCCGATAGCTTGCATGAGTGCGGCCGTTTGTTCTGCAACTTGAGCCGACGTTTGCAGGGCCGGGGCGATTTCGATCAGCTCCCGCTCGGAAAGCGGCACAAACGTGCCGAAGCCGCAAATGCGCTCCGGTCTTTCCGTCCATGATGCCGCCTCGGTGGCCGTCACCGCGAGCGTGCTGGTCAGAATCGGAATGCCCGGCTCCAGCAGCGCGTCGAGCTTGCGCAGGGTTTCTTTTTTCGCTTCAATATCGGCATTGGTCGTTTCAATCGCAAATTCGCAGGTCGATAAGTCCGAAATCCCTTCCCCGTCCAGGAATACAGCCGTTTCATAGCCTTTAATTTCCAGCAGCTCCTTCAGCTCCGTCAGCAGCGGACTTGTCCCTGCCAGGAGAACCCGTTTATTTACCGTAGTCATAAAAGCCTTCTCCCGCCTTTCTGCCCAAAGCACCCGACTGTACCATCCGCTGCTGAATGCGGCTCGGCTTAAAGCGCCCTTCATGAAAGAAATTCGAATATACCGATTCCGTTGTGGCGAAATTGATGTCGATCCCGATTAAATCCTGCAGCTCGAAGGGCCCCATTTTGAAGCCGCCGGCCTGCTTCATGATCCGGTCGATTTGCTCCACCCCGGCGATCCGGTCGCCGAGAATCCGCAGCGCTTCATTATAGAACGGGCGCGCCACACGATTGACGATGAATCCCGGTGAATCTCCGGCCAGCACCGGAGTTTTTCCCAGGCGCAAGGCAAATTCGTAAGCCTTTTGCACATAAGCCTCCGCGGTCTTTTGGCCGCGGATGACCTCGATCAGCGGCATCACCGGAGCCGGATTGAAAAAGTGAAAGCCCAATATGCGCTCCGGATGTGCAAGACCGCCGGCGATTTCGGTTATCGAAATCGAGGAAGTGTTCGACATCAGCATGGCGTCCTCCGCGCAAAGCTCCGTTAACGCTTGAAAGATCGATTTTTTCAGCCCCAACCGCTCCGGAACGGCCTCAATCACGATTTCGTGGCCGCGAAGGCCGCTCATGTCTTGGATGTATGTCATATTCCGCTCGGTTTCCGCTTTTTCCGGCTCCGACATTTTCCCTTTCTCCACATCCCTGACCAGCATAGACTCAATATAGCTGCGCGCTTTTTCCAAGACCGCGGGAGAGGTATCCATAAGCGTGACTGAATACCGCTTTCGCGCAGCAACCAAAGCTATGCCGGCTCCCATCGTCCCCGCGCCGATCACACCGACTGCATTTGCATTCACAGTGATTTCCTCCCTTTTAGGACGCGCGACAAATTGTCGCGCTGTCTTAGCAAAACTATTTGCCGCGAAATACGGGGGGCCTTTTTTCGAAGAATGCTTGAACCCCTTCTTTGTAATCTTCCGTATGACCGGCAATTTCCTGAACGTACGCCTCGTATTCCAGCGTCTGCTCCAGGCTCATCGTCAAGCCCTTGTACATCGTCCGCTTGATCAAACCGATTCCCTTGGTCGGCATCTTGGCCAATTTCGCGGCATATGCCATCACATCGGCTTCGAAGCTTTCATGCGGATACACCTTGCTGGCCAATCCGATGCGCAAAGCTTCCTCGGCGGAAACCTTCTCGCCCGTCATGGCCAATTCAAGCGCCTTGCCGACCCCCACGATGCGGGGAAGAAAATAGCATCCGCCCGAATCCGGAACCAGCCCGATGTTCACAAAAACATTGACAAAGGACGCTTTATCCGAAACAAGCCGGAGGTCGCATGCGAGGGCGATGCTCATTCCCGCGCCGGCGGCGACTCCGTTCACCGCGGCAATAACCGGCTTCTCCGTTCTCTGAAGCTGAAGAATCAACGGGTTGTAGCCGTTTCGCAGCAAGCCGCCGAAATCGACATTCTCACCCTGCACATCGGCAAGATCCTGCCCTGCATTGAATGCCTTGCCCGCTCCGGTCAGCACGATGCAGCGCACCTTGTCATCTTTGCCTGCCTGTTTCAGAGCGTTCATGAGTTCTGCGTGCATCCGTCCGGTAAACGCATTAAATTTGTCCGGACGGTTCATCGTGATTTTGGCGGCACCGTCCTCCACATCATATCGAATCGTTTCGAACATGATCACCCCTCCTTGCATGCTAAGAGCAGTTACCGATTCTTTTGTGAATTGGAAATTGCTCTTTTGATTTTTCGTGCTCTTTGAAAACTGAATAAAAGTTCAGCAGTTATGCGACCGGACCTTTCGGAAAGAAGACGTCGGCGACCAGTTTAGCGGTCATGCAAGAGTTCGCAAGTGTCGATCGGCTCATTAAATCTGGCAACCGTTACCTGAAGTACTACTTCACCGAAGCTGCAAAAAAGTGTCCAGATGCACGACACGGTATTTGCCCAGTACTACAGTCTGAAGAAAGCGGAGCCGGCCAAATATGCTGAAAAACAATCTTAAAGTTCTAGGAGTCTGTCCGTCGAAAGCAAGATCGTGAATATTTATTCAATTTAAACGTTATTTTATTTCGGAAAAGGGATGGCACTCCACCGCTGTTGAAATTCAAGTTGTCTTGAATTGTCCCTTGTGGCAACAACTTGATTTCAAAGGCGTACAAGTTTTCGCAGAAAACTGCATCGGGAGCGTAAGCTTAAACTTTCCGTGCTCATTCCCTTATTCCTTCATACTCCATTTGAATAAAAATTCACGAAAATCAATCCGTCGGACAGACTCCTAGGTAGGGCAGGTTTAGTTTGAGTTTGCCTTTTTTCGGCTCACCCCCAGTTTAGGCTGCGGTTCCCCAGGATTTTTTCCAATTAGGGTCTTGGCATCATACCGCTGCTCTAGAGTCTAACGGCCTGTGAATTTCGGCTTGCGTTTTTCAATAAATGCTTTCATGCCTTCCTTTTGATCCTCGCTGGCGAACAGCAGATAGAAGCAGTTTCGTTCGTATTCCATGCCTTCCGCCAATCGGTGATCCTGCGCTTTCAGCACCGATTGCTTTATCAGCCTTACGGCGTTCGGCGCCTGTAAAGAGATTCGTTTGGCCAATTTCAACGCTTCCTGATAGTATACCTCCACCGGCAGCACCTTGTTGACCAACCCGTATTGCAGCGCTTCCTCCGCCGTGATCGGATCTCCGGTAAGCATCATCTCCATCGCCTTGACTTTGCCGACCGCCTTGGTCAGCCTCTGGGTCCCCCCGGCCCCCGGCATGACACCCAAATTAATTTCCGGCTGGCCGATTCTGGCCGTTTCCGATGCAATCACAATGTCGCAGTTCATCATCAGCTCGCAGCCCCCGCCGAGCGCGTAGCCGCTGACGGCCGCAATAATCGGAACGGATATGCGCGAAATGCGGTCCCAAACGGCAAACTGGTCTCTCCACAGCATCGAGATGGCTCCCTCTTCAGCCATTTCGTTAATGTCCGCGCCCGCGGCAAACGCTTTGTCGCTGCCGGTCAATAAAATGGCGCGGATCGAAGGATCGCCGTCCATCCGTTCCATCTCCGAGGTCAGCTCATCGATCAGCTTCAGGTTCAGGGCATTCACCACTTCAGGCCGGTTCAGCCGGATGATTCCGACATTGTCTTCGCATTCCGTTTGGATATATTGGTATTGCATACCTCTGCCTCCCATCCTATCCGCGCTTGCGGTTGTCAACGATGCGAACGGCTTTTCCATCGCTTCTCGGAATCGAATTCGGCTGTTTGATGCTGAGAGAGATCGATACGCCCAAAGCGTTTTTCATGGCCGTGCCGATTTCCTGAATCAGCGCCGAATATTCCGGGTTGTTGTCTGCAGCTGCGCTTTGCTGTATGTATGCGGCGGTCAATTCGCAATGAACCTCGAATCTATCCAACGCTCCGTCTCTTTCTATCACAACCTGATAATGAGGCGCCAATTCCTTGAAGGACAAAAGAACCGCCTCGATTTCCGTCGGGAACACATTAACGCCGCGAATGATCAGCATGTCGTCCACGCGCCCTTTGATTCTGGACATTCTCATACTCGTCCGTCCGCATTGGCACTTTTCCGGATTCAAGGAAGCGATATCGCCGGTTCGATAGCGGATGACTGGAAACGCTTCCTTTGTCAAGGACGTAAACACGAGCTCTCCCGTTTCACCGTTGGGAAGCACTTCGCCTGTCTCAGGATCGATGATTTCCGCCAGGAAATGATCCTCCGCAATATGCAGTCCGTCCTGCGCCTCAATGCATTCGATGGAAACGCCGGGACCCATCACTTCGCTCAACCCATAAATATCGATGGCCTTAATGCCCAGCGATTCTTCAAGCTGAACACGCATTTCCTCGGACCACGGCTCGGCGCCGAAAATCCCGTATTCCAAGCTCGTATCTCTCGGATCAAGACCCATCTTCTTCATTTCCTCCACAATATTGAGAACATATGAAGGCGTGGCTGAAATTCCGCGCGGTTTGAAATCCTGAATCAGCGTAATTTGCCGGGGCGTATTGCCTCCGGACACCGGAACGGCCACTGCGCCCAAGCGTTCAATTCCATAATGCAAACCGAGCCCTCCGGTGAATAATCCGTACCCATACCCATTGTGGAAAATATCTCCCGGGAGCCCTCCCGCGGCGCAAATCGATCTGGCGACGATTTCCGCCCAGTTGTCAATGTCATTTTTCGTATAGCCGACCACCGTCGGTTTTCCCTTGGTTCCGGATGAGCCGTGGATTCTGACCACATCCTTCATATCCACTGCAAACAAGTTGAAAGGATAATTTTCCCGCAAATCGGTCTTTTTCATAAACGGCACTTTTTGCAGATCCTCCAGGGAACGGATATCCTCAGGCTTGATGGCGGCCTTGTCAAAATTCTGTTTATGAAAAGGAACCCGTTCATAGGCTTTGCGAATCGTGTCCCGCAATCTCTCAAGCTGAAGCTTGAAAAGCTCTTCACGCGGCATCGTTTCCATTGGGACATTAAATATCATCCTGATTCTCCCCCTTAAGCAAATTCTTATAATACTCGCATTCGATCCCAAAGAATCTGGCCGACGGATTGATTTTCGTAAATTTTTATTCAAATAGAGTTGTGAAGAATAAGGCAAAAATCTAGAAGTCTGTCCGAAGTAAAGTCATGAATATTTATTCATATGGTGATGGAGGGAAAGGGAATGAGCACGGAAAGTTTAAGCTTACGCTCCCGATGCAGTTTTCTGCGAAAACTTGTACGCCTTTGAAATCAAGTTGTTGCCACAAGGGACAATTCAAGACAACTTGAATTTCAACAGCGGTGGAGTGCCATCCCTTTCCCGGAAAAACCAATCATTTGAATAAAAACCATTATGTCGGTCAGACTCTTAGTGCCATCCCTTATTCGGAATAACGATTACATGGAATAAATATTCAAGATCGTGGCTTTCTCGGACAGATTCCTAGTACCCTTTTATTCCCCGCGGAAGACAGGCATTCTTTTTTCGCGGAACGCTTCAAGCGCTTCCAACCGGTCTTTCGTCGGGATAATGACTTCATAGGCTTTGCTTTCAATATCGAGCCCCGTCTGCAAATCCGCTCCGGCGCCTTTGTCGATCGCGTATTTCGCCTGATAAACGGCCAAGGGGGCGTTCCCCAAAATTTCTTCGGCAAGCGAACGGCACTTGGCGAGCAGCTGTTCCGCATCCTCCGCCATCCCGTTCAGGATGCCCAGCTCCAAAGCTTCCGCAGCGCCGATTTTGCGAGCGGTCAAAATCAATTCCTTTGCCCGGGAAGGGCCGATCAATCGGGGCAGCCGCTGCGTCCCGCCCGCTCCGGGTATGATACCCAAGCTCACCTCGGTCAAGCCCATTTTGGCCTCCCGCACGGCGAATCTGAAATCGCAGGCAAGAGCCAATTCAAACCCGCCTCCGAACGCATACCCGTTGATCGCGGCGATTGTCGGCTGTGTAAGCCTTTCCAATTGCGAAAAAACGTCCCGGATTTTGTTCACGTTGCGCCGAACCTGCTGCTCGTTCAGCGTGCGCCGCTCCTTCAAATCAGCGCCTGCGCAGAATGCCCTTCCCTGCGCGGCCACGATGACCGCGCGGATCTCCTTCGGATTCTGCTGAATCTCCTCAATGATCGTCCCCAGTCGGGCCAATGCCGGATAATTCAAGCTGTTCAGCTCCTCCGGCCGATTCAGTCGAATGATTGCCAGATGGCCGTCCCTTTCCAGCAGCACCGGCTCCTGCTCCATATTTGCATACTTCCCTTCATTGCTTAATCTCGTTTAAGAACGCTTCGGACTGACCCTGGCGTAGGTCCCGAGCGCCACGGCTACCAGCGTGCCGTCATCTGAGGTGACTCTTGCTTCCAGGACGATGATTCTGCCGCCCCTTTTCAACACCTTCGATTCCGCCATGAGCACACTTCCCTTGGCGGGGGCCAGATAATTGATCTTCGATTCGACCGTGACGCTCTGCTGCACCCCGTCGGCATGCGGCGCGGCTGCGTGTCCCATGACGACATCGGCCAACGTGCTCGTCACTCCGCCGTGAACGACGCCTTCCATGCTGTTGTAAAATTCCGGCCGGATTTTCAGCCGCGCGGTACAGCCGTCCTCGTCCACACGCAGAAACTCAATGCCGAGATATTTATTGAAGCGATTATTCTCTTGAAACATATGACTCTCTTCACCCCAAAATGAATATCTATTTTTATCTATGGTTCGCTTACAGGTACGAAATAATCGTTTTTTCGATAGGCCAAGCCGCTGAAGATCGAAACCAATTCTCCGTCGCTTTCCACCTCGATACGGTACCACGCCGTACGGTTGTTCCTTTTCTCCTCTGCGGCGGTTGCTTTCAAGCGGGCTCCTTTGGTGCTTGCCGCCAAAAAATCCACATTCATCGAAAGCGCGACAGACGTTTTTCCGTAAGAATTGCAGGCAACGGCAAAAACAAAATCGGCCAGCGCAAAAATAACCGCTCCGTGAGTGGTGCCGTGAGCGTTCAGCATGTGATCTTGCACCTCAAGCTCGGCTATCGCCGTTCCGGGTCCCAATTCCTTCAATTCAATGCCCAGAAAACGCGCATAAGGATCCTGCCGCAGTTTTTCGTAGATTTGCTCATAATATTTAGTATGGAGTTCCTGCTCATTTGGGTATATCATGAATGTAACCCCTTACAAAACCTCGGCGAAATGCATCGAGACCAGCTTCCCGGCAAAACCCATCAAATCCTTGCCAGCGGCACGGCCTTCGGGTGATGACAGCGCCTCTGCAAGCGCTTCCTTGGTTTCGAACAGCATCTCGGCGATCAAATGCAGGTGGCTTTCGCCTCCAGGCGCCCCGTAGATTTGATTGACCTCCAAACTGACAAGTCCCGGCATCTTCGCGGCCAAGGGCGCGTGCACTTCATGATAATGGCGGTCAAACGCTTCCATATCCTCGGGCTTCTTGTAAATCGCAATCAGTTTTACCATCAAACTTCCTCCTCAAAATAAAAGTTTTGTTTACTATATGACGTATTTATTATATAACGTTATTATAACGTATAAAGTATTATTGGTATAGTTATTTTTCAAATTCCAAACAGAGGTGGCGACAGGATTTGAACTCCGGATTTTTCCGTTCGTCGGGTTTCTTTCTCTTTCTCAGTGTCATCAACTTGTTGGCCGGCCTCGGCTTCGGCCGCTTCTCCATGAATGCCATCCTGCCCTTTATGAAGGAGGGACTTTCCCTGAGCTACAGTCAAACGGGAATGGTCGCCTCCTCCATTTTCTTCGGCTATCTGGTCAGCGCGCTGCTGGCCGGGCACTTGGTGATCCGTTCTTCCCCGCGAACCGTTATTATTACTTCCTTGATTCTGCTGATCGTCGGAATATCGGGAAGCGCCGCATCCTTCAATTTTGCCTCCGTCCTTTTGTCCAGCATCTTGATCGGACTGGGTTCGGGGGGAGTCAATGTGCCCAATATCGGGCTTGTCGGCAGATGGTTCTCAGCGGACCGCAGAGGTGCGGCGCTCGGCGTGACCAACTCCGGCTCCAGCTTCGGCATGATCTTCAGCGGCTTTGCGATACCGTGGATCATCACCTTGCATCCCGAAGCGGGATGGCGGTACAGCTGGCTGCTCCTGGCATCCATCACGGCCGCGATCGCCGTCTTCAATCTTTTGTGGCTGAGAAATGCGCCGGACGATCCCCCACAAGCCGGGAATACACAAAACAAGCAGCGTCCGCCGATCGGAAGAGAAGGAATGCATTTAATCGAAGGGAATATTTATCTGGACAAAACGGTCTGGATCATCGGGGTGATTTATTTTACCTGGGGCTTCAGTTATTTGATATTTTCCACTTTCTTTATGGACTTTCTGATGCACGATGCGGGCTTCAATAAGGAGACCGCCGGCTACTATTTGGCAGCCGCCGGTTTCGGCAGCATTATCAGCGGCTTTATCTGGGGGTTTGTGTCCGACCGCTTGGGGAGAATCCAGGCCTTATTCTTGATCTATATCATTCAGACAGCTTTGCTGCTGGGATTTACGTTTTCCCGCAGCAGCGGTTTATTATTGGGCGAAACGCTGCTGTATGCGATCACGCTCTGGGCGGTGCCGACGATCATGGTTGCTGCCGTCAACGATTTGGTTCAGCCGTTGAAAGTTCCAGTCGCCGTCGGCTTCATCACCTTGTTTTTCGGCGCGGGGCAATTTTTCTCCCCTTCCGTTACGGGCTACCTGATCGATCGGGCCGGATCGTACGAGTATGCCTTCCTATTGTCGGCAGGCACCTGTTTTACCGGCGCCTTGGGCTTGGCGGGACTGCTCCTGAGCATGAAAAAGCCCGGCTTGCGCGCCGGGACCTCTGCAGATCTTTAGTTTGCATGTAACATCCGTCTACCGGCTTGCGCCTCCGCCGCCGGAGGAGCCTCCGCCGCCGCGGCCGCCTCCCCATCCGCCGCCTCCGCCGCCGCGGCGCAGCATGGAAAGCAGGCCCCAAGTCAGCATTCCACCAAAAAAGCGGAAGTCGAGAAAAATCAGAAAGGCGATTCCGATGGCGATCAGCAGCTTCATATAGCCCGGCATGCCGGCGAACAGGTTCTGTTGATCGCTGTACTGCGTCCGCGGAATCCCCTGCCGCTCCATCTCCGCCGGATTGATGTTATACTCCTTGGCCACCTCGCCGATAATCGCCGCCTGCGCGGCGTAAAAGGCCTGATCCACCGCTCCGGACTTCATATTGGGCAGAAAATAACGGTCCAATATTTCCCCGGCCTTGCCGTCGGGTATCGCTCCCTCCAAGCCGTAGCCGACTTCAATCCTTACGCGGTTTTCATCCTTGGCATAGAGCAGCAGCACACCGTCATTGCGCTGCTTGTCGCCCAAACCGAGCTGGCGGAATTTGTCCACGGCGATTTCCTCGATCGTCCGCCCCTCCAACGAAGGCAGCGTCACCACCCCGACCTGAGCCGTGCCCGTCTTTTCCTTCAGCCATATCGCATTGTTGTACAACGCTTGCTTGGTCTGCGTTTGCAGCAGCTTCGCATCGTCTTGAACATATACACCGAAGGGAGATTCTGCATAGACCGTCACCATCCCGCTGAACAGCATAATCAGCAGCAGGAGAAGCGCAGCTGCGGCGGGATGGCGCGCCCGCTGGAATTCATAGATCCGTTTCATCTAGAATTTCACTTCCGGCGCTTTTTCACTGCCCGGTGCGGCCTTGAAAAACTCCTTGGGCCCGAAACCGAACATCGAAGCGTATAGAGAGCCCGGAAATTGGCGGATTTTCACATTGTATTGCTCCACCGCGTCGTTGTAATCCTTGCGGGCGACGGCAATCCGGTTTTCCGTGCCGGCCAGTTCGTCCATCAATCTGGAGAACTGCGTATCCGCTTTTAACGTCGGATAATTTTCTACGACCACCAGCAGCCTGGACAGCGCGGAGGATAATTCCGCATCGGCTGCGGCCTTCTCCGCCGGTGTTTGCGCGCCCACCAATTTGCTGCGCGCATCGGCAATCGCCTGCAGCACTTCCTTTTCATGGGCAGCATAGCCCTTGACCGTATTGACCAGATTCGGTATCAGATCGGCCCGGCGCTGCAGGTTGTTGTCAATTTGCGAAAACTTGCCGGCCACGGACGTTTCGGCGCTGACCAGACTGTTGTATGTACTGATTCCGGAAAAAACAGCCAGGAGGACCACCGCTCCGATGATCACCCATATCCATGTCGATCTCTTCATTTTGCCACTCCTCTCATATATACAGGATTCCGTCTCCTTGATCATAACAAGATGGAGCCCGCTTGACAAATCTGCATTTGCAAATGAATCTGGTCTTTTAGAGCGTGTTCAAAAAAATTGGGTCGCCGCGAAAAAGGGGTGTGCCTCCGTTCGCTGTTGAAATTGTAAAATCAGGATTGGATTTAGCGGTTTTCGCTCCTCCGACACACCCCTTTTTCTCCGCTATCCTTTTTGTTGGATATCGGCTGGTTCCAAGTCCTCATGAAGGTCAAAACCCAACTTCTTTAACTCTATTGCGAGAATCGACGGGTCAAAGGTCGTCAGCATTGACTCATCCATTCTTTGTAATTCCTTGCGAATCTCATCCAGGTTTACATCGACCTCGGTATGGTAATCAAAAATGACCGAGCTGCCCTTCGGAGCAATTTGAGTAATGGAACGCAGTGTTTCAAGCACATCTTTGAGCGACAAATACATTGTGACACCCAACCAACTGAACAGGCTCCTTACCTTTGGATCATAAGGCGACTCCAGAAGTGTTTCAAGCGCAGCCAGTTGCCCGCGCTTAAATTGTTGTGTACTCTGAAGGTCAACCTCAAACACCTTAACCTCTTCCAACATCTCTTTGCGCCGAAATGCAAAGGTATCCAGTTCCGCCCCGAGGATCACATATTGTTCGACCCCTTGTCTAATTTCCGCTTCAAGTGCATCTTCCGTGTACCGTGAGCGGCTAACGTTGCAAAATGGGAGCCAAGCTGGATTGATTGCCTGACTGTATTGGGTGGCCGGATGCTGCTCAGCTGTTATGGCCTCACAATTCAAGCCGGCTTCTCAGCTCCTTCACATAATTCCGGCTGACCGACAATTGTTCTTTGCGGCCGTGAAGCTCGATATTATAGGCGCCGTTGAACCAGGGAATCAACTTTTTGACATAAGCGAGATTAACCAAATAGCTTTTATGAATCCGGAAAAAAGGGTAGCCCTTCAGCCGCTGCTCAAGCTCCTTCAACGGTGAATTGCTTTGAAACACCTGATCCTTCGTCACGATGTTCGTCTGCCCCTCTTCCCGGCTGATATAGATGATCTCGTTCGGGGGCAAATAGACAATTTCCTTTTTTCCCTCCACCGCCAGCTTGCCGGAGGTCGCGCCTGCCTCCGCTTCGTGATCGGACAGGCGCTGTTCAATCCTCATAACGGTTTCTTTCAGCTGCTCTTCATCAAACGGCTTCAGCAAATAGTCAACAGCTTCGAACCGGAAAGCTTCCGCCGCAAAATTCGGATATGCCGTAGCAAACACAATCAGCGGTACTTTTTTCATTTTTTTGGCTAAATGAACCAATTCCATGCCGTTCATTTTGGGCATTTCAATGTCGACGAAGATGACATCCGGAGCAAGTTCGATCATCCGGGCCAGCCCGTTCTCTCCGGAATCCGCTTCCCCCGTGACAAGGATCGATTCATGCTGCTCAAGCAGATGCCTCAATTCCTCACGGCTGTATCGTTCATCATCGATAATCAAAGCCTCGATCTGTTTACCCATTTTCCGCCTCCCTTTTGGACCGGGTCAACACGAAACCGACCGCCGTTCCTTTATTGACCGCACTCGTAATCTGAAGCGCAGATTGAGTGCCCGCCTGCATGATCAAGCGCCGGTTGACGTTATACAAAGCCATGCCAAGCCCCTGCTCGGAAGGCAGCAGTTTTTTGCCAAGCAGCTTGCTGCGTTCTTCGGCAATGCCGCTGCCGTTGTCCTCGATTGTGACATGGACCTGATCGCCCTCGAGAATTGCCGAAATTCGGATCCTGCAATTTTTGTCCATTCCCCGCAATCCGTGACGAATGGCATTTTCCACGATTGGCTGCAGCGTCAGCGGGGGGATCGGATAACCGAAGGCTTGCTCGTCGATTTCGTAGCAAACCTTCAGCTTGTCCACAAATCGGGCTTCTTCGATTTCCAAATACGATTTGACCTGCTCCAATTCCGCGCCAAGCGTCGTCCATGCGGACTCGGAGCCGTTGATATTCTGGCGGATGAAGCGGCCCAGGGAATTGACCAGCTTTCGAGCTTTGCCCGGATCGATCCGGATCAGAGAGCCGATCGTATTCAGCGCATTAAACAAGAAATGCGGACTCATTTGCGATTGCAGCGCTTTGATTTCCATTTCCTTCGCCAGGCTGTGCAGCCTTTCGGCTTCGGCAATTTCCAGCTGTTGGCTCAACAGCGACGACAGCCCTCTCATCAATTCGATCATGACATGGGAAATTTCTTTTTTGCTGCGAAAATAAAACTTCAGCGTGCCGATCGTTTCATCCCTTCTTTTCAGCGGAGCGATGATGACCGCTTTCAGAGGACATCCGGCCTCCCTGCACAAAATCTCCTCTTCTCCGGCAATGAAGAGCGCCCCTGTTTTGAGCACCCGGCGCGTAGCCTCGGTCTGGATAGGAACGCCTGAATGATGATGGTCGCCGGCCGCTCCGACATGCGCCAGAATGTTCTGCTGATCGGTAATGGCCACGGCACGCGCGTTTACTTCCCTATATAATATTTCGCAGGTCGCTTGCGCCGATTCGAAACTCAAGCCCTTTCGCAGATGCTGAATCGTCAACTCGGCCAAGCGCAGCGATTTCTTTGAAGCCAACGCGCCGGTCTTTTCTTCCTCGTCCATGACCGTCCGGATAATCAGAATGAACAATCCCGATCCGATCCCGTTGGCCACAATCATCGGAACGCCGATCGCTTGCACAAGCAAAAAGGCTTGGTCGAAAGGCCGGGACAAGAGCAAAATGATGATCATTTGTACGGTTTCTCCGAGCATCGCCGTAAAAATTGCCGTCGACACCCGCATTCTGCGGTCGTCGTCCTTGATCCTGCGGTGCACCAAGCCGGCGATCAAGCCGGAAATGACGGCCGACAGCGCACAAGACAACGCCGTAAATCCGCCCAGCAAGTAACGATGAAATCCGGCAATCAAGCCGGCGCCCATGCCGAGCCGGACACCCCCCAATAAACCGGCGATGATGATCCCGATCACCCTGGAGTTGGCTATCGCCTCACTTTCAGCAAGAACCCCGGAAACCGTCGAAAACTCCGGGGACTCCGTACTGACGGTAAAGCCAGTGTATGTTCCGATAATACCGAACAAGCCGAACATGATCATCACACTGAGGCGCTGCGTACGCGTGATGTCCAAACGATTAATCATTCTCCTGAAATACGGGAAGCGCGTCATCACAAAGGCGACGGTAACGATCACGCCGACTCTTTCCAGCAAGAAAATAAGCAGATTGAACAAGCATCTCACCTCTGGGATTGCAATAAGGCCAAGCAAAGGCCAGGAGTCTGTCCACGGATTGATTTTCGTGAATTTTTATTCAAATGGAGTATGAAGGAATAAGGGAATGAGCACGGAAAGTTTAAGCTTATGCTCACGAAGCAGTTTTCTGCGAAAACTTGTACGCCTTTAAAACCGGGAATTAACCGCAAAAATCTATTCATATTCCTGGTTTTAACAGCGGTGCAGTGCCATCCTTTCGGAATAACGATTACATTGAATAAATATTCACGATCTTGCTTTCGTCGGACAGACTCCTAGTACTCATGTCGAGTCAACGGTTATCATTTTATCAATGTTGCGACTAAAAAAACAGTGTTCCCCATTTAGACTATCCAAGCAGCAAAGTTTCATTGAAACTTATGTTTTGTAATGTGGTAAAAAGAGAAGAATCCGTCCATGCTAAAAGCAAAGAAAAAAACGGAGGAAAAAAATGCGCAACAAGATCCCGGCTGTGATCATCTTCTGCATGGTTTTTGCAACGATTTTCCCCAATGCTTGCGGACCCGCGTTCGCAGCCAAGCAGCGATATATATACGGGATCGGCGGGGTTGTAAAGCCGTCAGTCGATGACAAGCGGCCTGTAAACACGGCAGAAAGGTCCGGAACGCTGGCCGAGCTTGCCAAAGATTACCCGGAATATTTCAAGGTCAAAGGATCGGACAGCCTGAAGCAAGTCGCTTTAACCTTTGATGATGGTCCGGATGATCAATATACCGCAAAAATTCTCGACATTCTCAAGAAATATGATGTCAGGGCCACGTTCTTTGTCGTGGGTTGGCGGGCCAAAGCAAGGCCGGATTTGGTCAGGCGCATGGTGAAGGAGAAGCACGTCGTCGGAAACCATACTTACAGCCATAGGGAGCTTTCGTGGGGATCGCTGTATCAGTTTCAGCAGCAGGTGCTGAGTACCCAGTCCGCCATCAAGCCGTCGGCCGGATATGCTCCGAAGCTGCTGCGCACGCCCTACGGAGCAATCAACGAGAAGCAATTGAAATGGGCCGGGGCCGCCGGCTTCGTGGTCATCTTCTGGAATGTGGATTCGTTGGATTGGAAGCAGCTGAGCCCCGCGCAAGTGTCCGGCAACATCCTGAGGGCGGTCCAGCCCGGATCCATTATTCTGGAACATGCCGGCGGGGGGGGTGGCCAGAACCTGTCGGGCACGGTCAATTCGCTGCCGCACATCATTGTCACCCTGCGCAGCCGGGGATACCGCTTCGTCACCGTCCCGGAATTGCTGCACATCCCTAAACAAAAATAGGCCAGGGACGGAAAAAGCCGGGCAACCCGTCTGAGTTGTCCGGCTTCGCTGATCGATAGCCCGGTTTCCGGCTTATTTGAGGATCGTTAATGTGAGGTTCTGGATGCCGAAGCCGCGCGCATTCGTTTGGCCGGGGATGAAAATATCGATGCGGTTACCTTTGATCGCGCTGCCCGCATCCTTCGCATAAGCGACCATTCCGCCTGACGGCAGGATGTCATGATCGTATCCCGTTATATAGACTTTCGAGCCTAATGGGATCACGGAAGGATCCACCGCGATGGTACCCAATTTCAGCGGATTGCCGAAGTAGTCCACGGCCCCCCATGGTCCGTTTTCTTCCGGGGATGCCGAATAGGCCGTAGCCGTGACATAGATGGTTCGCGCGTTGGATAGCTTGGCTGTGGCGCCTTGAGGATTTTGCCGGCCTGCCGGAATATTTCTGCCGGGAATGTTCAGGGTCAGCCCTTTGTAAATATTGTAGGGATCGACTTGTGGATTGGCCTGCATCAATTCACGCAGCGGAATATTGTACCTTACCGACAATTTCCAGAACGTATCGTCATCCGTTGCCTGGTAGGATGCGGCATGAACAGGTGCTGCCGCGCCAAACAGAAACAAACCGAGCGATAGAGACAAAGCAGAGACTTTTATTTTTTTCCAATTCAAATTCATGCTGCCCTCCTTATTCTTTCAGCCTGCGAGGTTAGTTGACGGGTTCGGGTAAAGGAGACACCCTGCACTTGCGAAAGTGGTTCACCCCTGGGATCAGTTCAGATCCCTGAAAAAATTCCCCCGCACTTCAGACAATGAATTCCATTGAAGCTAAAGTTTCGGCTTTTAAGAGTTTAGCATGAAAAGGACCTGCGGGACAGGTCCAATTAATGGTAAGCTCTTATTTCTTGAAATTCGTCAATGAATTTGCCGCTCGGTTTGCCGCTCCGGATGAACCCCATCATCCGGCAGATCAGTCGTGGGGAAATTCAGCAGCCCGTCGAAATATCCGCTCTGATCTTCGGGCGACACAAATCCAAGCTCGACCCCGATTGCTCTTGATATGAACGGATCCAATGAACACAAGTCGGAAGCCGTTAAATCGCTCAAGCTCGTTTTGCCCAGCGAATAACAGACCAGCTCCATTTCCTGGACGGAAGCGCTCAAGTAATTGTACAGATTGGATGCGCTCCGCTCCACATCCAGCTGATCGGTCATTTTGGCATTGTAAACCGCGAGACTTGTCGGCGGCTCAAACGGCATGGAACGGGCCGCTTGATCGCCCACGAGCGCCATGACGGCGGCCGTGCCGATATAAACGGCGTCTGCGCCTAACGCCAGCGCCTTCATCCAGTCGCCAGGAGTCACCAGGCCCCCCGTCGCGATCAGGCTTACATCCTTATCCGCCTTCTTCCGGGCCAGAAATTTGGCTGCTCTGGAAACGGCAAACATCGTCGGAAGCCCGAGATCATCCTCCAAAGACGGGGCTGCACCGTGTGTGCCGCCTTCTGCGCCGTCCACGGTGATGAAATCCACGCCTGCCTCCAATGCGATCTGAAGCTCTTTCTCAAGGTGGTGAGTGGCGGCGATTTTGAGACCGACGGGAACCCTCGTCTCCTCCTTCAAACGTCCGACAAGCTCCACAAACTGCTCCTTGGTGTCCACTCCGGGCAAACGGGAGTGGATGACCGCATCCTCCCCTTCGGGAATGCCGAACACCTCGCGGAATTCCGCGCCGATGTTATTCGCCTCCGTCCTTTGCGGCGACGAACCCTGCGCACCTTGTCCAAGCTGAATTTCCACCGCGTCCAGACGGGAGTATTGATCCGGACGGTTCAACCAGCCTCCGCGGTTGTACTGCCCGATCAGCAATGAGGCCGCCTCCCGCTCCTCCTCCATCAATCCCGCTTCTCCCGTATTGGTGGCCGTGCCGATTCGCGATGCGGCTTGGGCCAATGCGATTTTTGCGTTTTTGCTGAGCGCGCCCCCATAAGACATGGCTGCAATCATCACGGGAATGGAAATCGTCAGCGGTTTTTTTGCATTCCTCCCGATGGTAACAGACGTGGATATACGTGTATCATCCGGCGTAGGGAAACGGAACAGATGAACGGGATTGAAAAGCAGCTTTTCCCACGGGGAAAACCGCAGGTGACTGCCCAAAGGTCTGGAAGGGGGTTTCCCTTGCTGAGTGCGCATGACAATTTCCATCAAAGAGATCGTGCCGACTTTCTTGGCGACCGGAATGATTTCAAACAAATTTTCCGTATACTGGTCCCTCGCCATCCGCTCGATCGCTTTATCCACGGTTTCGTTAGCGACGCTTCTAATCAGATTACTGATCCATTTAAACATAGTTTCCACCTTTTCCCGACGAATTTAAGACGAATGTTGCGCGGATTACAGATTATTCTGCATAATTTGAGAATAAATATACAAAATAAAGTGAACGAGTATTCACACATCGAAAAATCCGAGGTGAGCGGTTTGCCCCATATTGCATCCGTCGGAACGGCGGTTCCGAAGCATGTCATGTCCCAAAAAGAAATTCGCGCCGTCGTTTATGATATGTTCAAAGACATTTTTCCCGGCATCGATCGGCTGATTTCCATATTTGATCACGGCAATATTGAAAAACGCCATTTTTGTGTGGCTGCAGAGTGGTTTCAACAAACGCATACGCCGGACGAAAAGCATCGGCTGTATGTCGAACATGCCGCCGAGCTTGCCGAGCAAGCAATTCGTGCCTGTCTTGAACAGACGGACATCGGATTCGCGGATGTGGACCATATCATTTTCGTCTCCACGACAGGAACGGCAACCCCGAGCATTGACGCGCTTCTGTTCAACCGGATGGGGTTCAATCCGCATATCAAGCGTACGCCGATTTGGGGATTGGGCTGTGCCGGCGGCGCAGCAAGTCTTTCAAGAGCCGCCGATTATGTAAAAGCCTTTCCGTCGCACCGCTGTCTGGTCGTCAGCGTCGAGCTGTGTTCACTGACGTTCCTGAATGACGACCTGTCCAAAAGCAATTTCGTAGCGACCTCCCTGTTTGCCGATGGGGCTGCGGCTGCGCTTGTCCTTGGAGAGACGGAAGAGACTGCCGCTTTCAACAGGAACCGCGTTTTTTCCCGCGGATCGGTGCGGGGACCGCGAATTTTGCAAACGCAGAGCACGATTTGGCCAGATACGCTGGATGTGATGGGATGGGAAGTGACAGGTCGGGGACTGAAGGTCATTTTTTCACGGGACATCCCGTCGATCATTCAAAAAGAAATGTACGGCAATGTCGAAGCTTTATTGAAAAAAAGCGGCTTGGCGCTGCCGAATGTGGAGTCCTACATCCTGCATCCGGGGGGCATGAAGGTGCTTCAGGCTTATCGGGAATCGCTTCATCTGCCGGCGGAAGCCCTCCATCCTTCGGAAACCGTGCTGCGTCAATACGGCAATATGTCGTCGGCCACCGTTTTTTTCGTGCTGCAGGAAGCATGGCGTCTGAAGAACTCCGGGGCGCCAGCTCCCATCGCGAGCCGGCGGAATCTCACATTCGCAGAGCGGCTCGATTATGCGCTCGTTGAAAGCTTCTCCGGAGCTGATATGCCCTATTCCGCCCATTCTGCGCCCAAAGGCTTCTCAGCGGGCTGGCCGCCGGTTCACTCTACGTTCGCAAGCGCCTCAGACGGATTTCGTTCCGGCCCTGCGGACCCTCAAATCCAATACGGCATTATCGGAGCGTTGGGTCCGGGCTTCAGCTCGGAAATGCTCTTGTTCGAGTGGGTATGACACTGAGAATGGAGTGATTCAGCATGCTCGGTTTTTTCTTCATGATTACCGGCATTGTCGTTCTGCAAAGAGCCGTTGAACTGCTGATTGCCAAACGCAACGGTGAACGGATCAAGGCTCAAGGCGGCTATGAAACCGGTGCGGATCATTACAAATATTTTGTCGGACTTCATTCGCTGTTCTTCCTCGGCATGACGGCCGAAGTCCTGTGGCGGAACGCCCTGGGCCGGACCCTGGCTGATTGGTGGCTTCTCCCCTTCGGATTGTTCGTTTGCGCTCAGGCGTTAAGAGTTTGGTGCATGTCCGCCCTCGGCGCTTTTTGGAACACGCGGATCTTTGTGGTTCCCGGAATGGAGCCGGTGCGCAAAGGACCCTACCGGTATTTTCGCCACCCGAATTATCTCGTAGTAACCATCGAGCTTGCCATGCTGCCGCTCGTTTTTCAAGCCTATTTTACCGCTTCCGTCGTCACCGTATTGAATGCCCTGCTGCTCAAAAAACGCATATCCGTAGAGGAGCAGGCGCTGGTGGAAGCTGTCAAACCCACCATGGGGGTGCATCATGAAACCGATTGATGAGCGAAAGCCCGCTTTTTTCACCCCTTCCGCCATTTCCGTCAAGCGCCTGTATCTTGCAGAGGATGTAAAGCCGGACAAGGATGCGGTTCGTATCGGATTGCCCGGGCAATTTCCTTATACCCGCGGAATCCATCCTTCCATGTACCGTTCCCGGTTATGGACCGTACGCCAGTATGCCGGATTCGGAACGGCGGAAGAAACAAACCGCCGGCTCCGGTTTCTGCTGGAGCAGGGGCAGACCGGATTGTCGCTGGCCTTTGATTTGCCCACCCAAATCGGTTACGATCCCGATCAACCCCTGGCTTGCGGGGAGGTGGGAAAGGTGGGGGTATCGATCGCATCGCTGAAGGATATGGAGATTCTGCTGCAGGACATACCGCTTGATCGGGTAAGCACATCGATGACGATCAACTCGCCTGCCGCCGTTCTGCTCGCCATGTACGCGACCGCTGCGGAAAAACGGGGAATCGATCCCGGCAAGCTTTCCGGCACTTTGCAGAACGATATTCTGAAAGAATTCACCGTTCGCGGAACCTATATATTCCCTCCGGCACCCTCCATGAGGCTGACCGTCGATGTGCTGGAATACTGCAGCCGGTTCCTGCCTCAATGGAACCCGATCAGCATCAGCGGCTACCATATGCGGGAGGCGGGGGCCACAGCCGTTCAGGAGCTGGCCTTCACTTTCAGCAACGCCATCGCTTATCTGGAAGCCGCCGCAGCAAAAGGGCTAAAGATCGACCGGATCGCGCCCCGCATCTCCTTTTTCTTTAACGCGCAGCTCCATCTGTTCGAGGAAATCGCCAAATTCCGCGCGGCCCGACGTCTTTGGTCCCGCATCATGAAAGATCGCTTCGGCGCGCGGAATCCGAAATCGATGCAGCTGCGGTTCCACGCGCAGACGGGCGGTTCCGCCCTCACGGCGCGGCAGCCGGACAACAACATTGTCCGGGTGACGCTTCAGGCGTTGGCCGCCGTTTTGGGCGGAACCCAAAGCCTGCACACGAATGCCCGGGATGAAGCGCTCGGTCTACCCACCGAAGCGTCCGCAGCCATCGCATTACGGACTCAGCAAATCCTCGCGTTCGAAAGCGGAATTGCCGATACGGTCGATCCGCTGGCCGGCTCCTACTATATCGAGTCGCTGACGGATGAAATCGAACAACGCGCAGCCGAATACATCGACACAATCGATCAAATTGGAGGAGCCCTGCGCGCTGTCGAAACGGGGTACATTCAGCGGGAAATCCACCATGCCGCCTACGAAACCCAAACGGCCATTGAGCGTGGAGAGCAAACGATAGTCGGGATCAATCGGTATCAGACCGATGAGCAAGTGAAGCCCGGACGGTTTTTCGTCCACCCCCAGCTTGGCCAATGGCGGAAGCAGGAGCTTGCCCGCTTGCGCAGCGAACGAAACGGCAGGCAAGTGGAGGCCGCTTTGGCCGCATTGAAAAAAGCCGCAATGGGAGATGCTAACCTCATGCCGGCTTTGATCGATGCGGTCAAGGCCTATGCCACACTGGGCGAAATTTGCAGGGTGCTCCGCGAAGTTTTCGGAGAATACGAGGAAACAGGCACTCTTGAAGAGTTTACATTGAATTGTTTTTAGACATTCCATGCCATATCAAATTTTTGAGATAGCGAGGAGGAAATACAATGAAACAACCGATCCGCATACTGATCGCCAAACCGGGGCTAGACGGCCACACGCGGGGAGCGCTCGTGATCGCCCGGGGACTCATGGAGGCAGGCATGCATGTCCTTTATTCCGGCCTCCGGAAAACGCCCGAGCAGATTGTCGAGATGGCCGTTCGCAATCGGGTCGACTTGGTCGGACTGTCGTCTTTGTCAGGCGCGCATATGTCCTGGTTTCCCGAGGTGATGCGGCTGCTGCGGCAGAAGCGGCCGGACATGCCTGTCATCTGCGGCGGCATCATCCCCGAAGAGGATATTCCGAAATTGCGGGAAATGGGGATCTCCGCCATATTCCCTCCGGGAACGGAGATCCGGACCGTCGTGTCCTTCATTCGCGAGAATATCGGAAAGGACGCCCCTTCCCAAATCCGCATATCGGGTTAAGCTTCACCCGATTATCAGCAAATAGACGATTCCCGGGCCGTGAACGCCGATTGTCAGATCATTCTCAATATCGGCCGAACGGCTCGGGCCGGATATGAAGTGAATGCCGGCAGGCATGCTCTCGCCCGGCATCGCGCTGATTTGTTCCATGACTTCTCCAAGACGGGTGCGAATGACCTCCGCAGGTACGATCATCATCACTGCGGCAGGCAGGAGACTTACCGATCTCCCCTTTGTTTCGCTGGAGGCCACCACAACCGAACCCGTATAGGCAACCGCATAATCCGCCACAATAATTCCGATATCCGCTTCCGCCGCTTTCCGCTTCAGCTGCTCCAGCTTCAAAGGATTCCAAACGGTCATCTCCGTCCCGTCCGGCAGAAGAGCCTCCAAGGCAAGTTCATTCAGCATTTCGTGATCATAGCGGACGAAATAGCGGGCTTTCATGCTTCGCGACACTTCTGCGATAAATGCTCGCGCAGATGTTAAATCTGCAAACCGGCGGGCTTCCCCGCCCGATTTTCGCCAATTTTCCATCAGCAGGGCAATGCGTTCCTCCAACGGAAGATCGAAGGACTTCCAATAATCCGGGGCCCCCTTGAACGGGTGGGCAGGCGGTGCGGACGGAAAGGGCCGTCCCAGGCGCTGTGAAATATTGTTTATAAACTGCTGCTGTTTGGAAAAATCAATCATGGGTCACTCTCCTTTCCGGTTGGCCGATCGGATTTCTTTCATGCGCGCCTCGACACGGGAATCCATCGCCTTCAGCTCCAGCCGGATTTCATGCTCCAGGGTCCCCCAGGAGTCGCGGAACGATTGCTCCGGCAGGGCGGGGGCGAAACGATAGCTGTTCCATCCCTTCAGCGGCCCGATCTTCTCCTTGATCATACCGTCTCGGACCAGCAGCTTTTGTCCGAGCTTTCCGAACCGCAGCGCGGCGCGAAGACGCTTGTGATCGGACATGACATATTGAAAGCCTTTCATTCCGAGCTTCTCTCCGGCTGCCGTCGATCCGTGCAGGACTTTCCGATGCCGCAAATAGACCAGCATATCATGCAGCGGAATTTTCACCGGGCACGCTTCATGGCATGCTCCGCATAAGCTGGATGCGTTGGCGATATCATCCCATTCGGCCACGTTCTTGTTGAGGGCCGGAGTAAGCACGGCTCCGATCGGACCGCTGTATACGCTGCCGTAGGAATGCCCGCCGATTTGCCGGTATACCGGACACGCATTGAGGCACGCTCCGCAGCGAATACAGTTGAGCAGCTCCTGAAATTCCGGATCTCCCAACTGGCCGGAGCGGCCGTTGTCGATGATGATGATGTGCATTTCCTCGGGACCGTCGCCGTCCTTTTCCCTTCTGGGTCCGGTAATCGGCGACATATAGACGGTCAGCTTTTGGCCCGTTGCCGAACGCGGCAGCAAAGTCGCCATCACTTCCAGATCGGGGAACGAAGGGATGATCCGTTCCATTCCCATCAGCGTAATCTGCGTACGCGGAACGGTGCTGACCATCCGGGCGTTTCCTTCATTTTCAAACAGCACAATCGATCCGGATTCGGCAATCGCGAAATTGCAGCCGGTCATCCCGATGTCGGCTTCCAGAAACTTCTGCCGCAATTTTCTCCGGGCAAATCCCGCCAGCACCGCCGTATCCGGCGGAAGCTCCTCGCCGGCCTCCTTGGACAAGAGCTCGGCAATCTGCTTCTTGTTTTTGTGAATGGCCGGAATGATGATGTGCGAAGGGGTTTCCGATGCCAGCTGAATAATATATTCGCCCAAATCGGTTTCAACCGCCTCGACACCGATCCCCTCCAGCGCACGGTTGATATGGACTTCCTCGGAGACCATCGATTTGGATTTGACGACCGATTTGGCCGCTTTGCGCGCCGCGATGTCCAGCGTGATTTCCGCCGCCTCCCCGGCGTTGGCGGCAAAATGAACATGCGCCCCCCGGGCGCGGGCGTTCTCGGCAAATTGGGTCAGATAATAATCCAAATGAGCGATCGTATGAAGTCGGATTTGCCGCCCTCTCTCCCGCCATACCTCCCAGTTCCCATGTTCCTCGGAGGCCGCTTTTTTGCCGCTTTTCAGCTTTTCAGTAGTATATTTCACCGCATTACGCAAAAACTCGTTATTCAGCGCAGCCTTCGCCCGATCTTTAACAGTACCGTCCTGTGGTTGACTCATCGTTTCGATTTCACCCCTTCATACAGCAGCTCCGCCAAATGCATCACCTTAACGGGCTTTCCGCGAAAACGCAGGTTGCCGGAAATGTTCATCAGGCAGCCCATATCCAGGCCGACCAGCACTTCCGCCTCCGTCTCCAGCACATGCTCGACTTTTTCCGAAACCATCGCCCCGGAGATATCAGACATCTTTACGGCGAACGTTCCGCCAAAGCCGCAGCAGTCCTCGGCAAAGGGGAGCGGCACCAATTCCAGACCCTTGACATGATTCAAGAGCTTCAACGGTTCCTCCTTGACCCCGAGCAGACGGCTGCCGTGGCAGGATGGATGATAGGTGATCTTGTGCGGATACTCTGCCCCCAAATCCTCTACGCCCAGAACGCCGACAAGAAATTGCGAGAATTCATAAATTTTGCCAGCCAGCCGTTCCGCCATATCCCGGTATTCCGGCTCGTCCTCGAATAATTTTTCATAGTAATGATGAATCATGCCGGTGCATGATCCCGAAGGAGCCACGACAAAATCGCTGTCGTCAAATGACTTCAGCAATACCCGCGCCGAAGCCTTCGCTTCATCCCAGTAGCCGCTGTTGAAAGCGGGCTGGCCGCAGCAGGTCTGGGCCTCCGGAAAATGAAGCTGAACTCCGTAACGCGCAAGCAGCCGGCTCATCGCTTCTCCCACCCGGGGATAAACCCCGTCGCAAAGGCAGGTAATAAACAAAGAGACTTTCATCCGATTCCCTACTTTCTGAAATAATCGCCGTCTATTTATCAGGTTATCAGATATGTTAAAAAATGCAAAGAGATTTCTATCTTGAAAATTCACTTCCGCCAAAATCAATTCATTGTGAATTCTTCAAGGACGCTTTCAGCACCGATTCCACATGATCCAGATGCTCCCGCATCCGATGTCTCGCCTGTTCTTCATCGCGAACGCGCACCGCCTCAAAAATGGCCAAATGCTGTTGATGCAACGTCTCGGCTTCCGACAGGTCGGCATACATCATGGTTCTTCTGGCGCCGCGGATCGAATCCTGCATCTGTTCCGAAATCGAATTCAGCAGCCTGACCATAATCGAGTTGTGTGTGGCTCCGGCCAGCGTCTGGTGAAATCGAAGATCGGTGTGTTCGCCCACTTCTTCATCCCCCAAATGACTGCCCATCCGATCCAGGATTTCCGCAAACTGCCGCAGGTCTTCGTCCGTCCGTTTGACCGCGGCCATGGCCGCATTGGCAACTTCCAGAGATTTGCGGGCCTCCAAAAGCTCCAGAATCGTTTCCTTGCTCATCAGCAGTGAAAAGACGGGAATATCCACATCCTTCGGTTCAATCCTGCGGACATAACACCCTTCCCCTTGGCGGATCTCAATCAGACCCATCGCTTTTAAGGCGCTTAACGCCTCCCGCGTAGTCGAACGTCCCACTGCAAACCTTTCGGACAACTCTTTGGTAGAAGGCAGTTTTTCTCCCGGACTCAAGCTGCCGGACATAATCTCCTGCTTAATGTGCTCGGTGATCTCCTCATAAATTTTTCGGGCTGAGATTTTCGGAATATCCATCTTTGCCATCACGTCCTTGTATCGTTTATCTAGGAGTCTTCCGTCGGACAGACTCCTAGCTAGGTGATTTGCCGCATTAGGCATGCAGCGGCTCACCTTGTAATTCCCTGTTTGCCGGATTGGATCCGTTCTATTTCCGAAAGTGTGGGCAGCCCTTCCCAATCGCCTTTGTATTGGGTGGCCAGCGCGCCCATGATATTGGCCCTGAGCAATGCCTCGGGCAGTGTCTTTGACAGTCCGGAAGGCTCCAACGGCTGCTCCCGGTCCAGCAAAACCGACAAAAATCCAGTGGCAAAAGCATCCCCCGCCCCAACGGTATCGACAATTTTGGATACCTTGTACGGTTCCGCACGGCAGCGCAGGCCTTCCGCAAACCCGACCGAGCCCCGCTCTCCCAGCTTCAGGGCAATCACCCCGGGGCCCATATTCAAAAAATGGTCTCCGTATTGCTCCTCTGTCTTGGGTCCCAGCAAAAATTCCGCCTCCTCCAAACCGGGAAGAAACACATCGCACAAGGGAATCAGCGAAAGCAGTACGCTCCGGGCCGTTTCTTCCTTCCACAGCTTGCGCCGAAGGTTCGGATCAAAGGAAACGGTCAGTCCCCGCTCCCGGGCCGTCTTCATCGCCGTCCGCACCGCATCCGCCGTCTGCTCCCCTAATGCTGGCGTGATACCGGTAACATGCAGATGCCTGGCTCCGTCAAACCATTCCGGCTGAATATCCCGGGGAGCGAGTCTGCTGGCCGCCGAACCGCGGCGGTAGTAAAAAACGTTCGGATCGCCGTAGCCCTTAAATTCCTTGAAGTAGATTGCAGTGGGTGCTTCGGGGTCCTTCAGCACGCAAGAGGTGTCGACGCCCTCTCCGGCCAGCGTCGACTCGATCATCTCCCCGAACGGATCGATGCCGAGCCTGCTGATCCAGCGCACTTTCTTTCCCAACCGCGTCAGTCCGAGCGCGACGTTCGATTCCGCGCCGGCAATCGAGCGGGTGAACAGGGGACTGTATTTCAGCGGGCCTTCGGTCATCGGCTGCAGGAGCACCATGCTCTCCCCGATTGTGACCACATCTATCGTTTTCTCCCCGGTCATGCCCTTTTCCCCCCCTGGGCTGCCTCCACAAAGCTCCGGGCAAGCTCGGTCAGTTCGGCAAATCTTCGTTCCGCAATCAGTTTTTTGTTTACCAGATTGCTCCCCAAACCGACCCCAAGAATCCCGGTATTGAGAAAATCTCCGATATTCTGCAAGTTGACTCCGCCGGTAGCAATCATCGGAATATGATCCAGCGGAGCTCTGATTTCCTTCAGATAATTGATGCCCAGCGATCCCATCGGGAACACCTTGACGGCTTGCGCCCCGGCCTCAAAAGCCCTGACGATTTCCGTCGGAGTCATCGTCCCCGGCCAAACGTCAACCCCCTTGCGAAGCGCGTATTCAATAACCCGCTCATCCAAATTCGGGGAAATGATATACTCCGCACCGGCTTGAACGGCTTTCTTGGCCATCTTCAAATTCAGCACCGTCCCAGCCCCGACGCGCATCCGGGAACCGTAATTTTCCCGGAATCGGCTGATCATCCGCAACGCACCTTCCGTATTCATCGTAACCTCGAGCAGACGTATGCCTCCATCAGCCAGCGCTTCGGCTGTGGCATCCCCCGCGTCAGCTTCGATCCCGCGGATGATCGCGACGATTTTTTCTTCGGACAGCACCTTCAGCAAGTTTGCGCTCATTTTACTTCTTCCCTTCCTGTGTATTCTTCCTTGAGCTTTTCCACAAACCATCGGGCCCGTTTGCGTCATCAAGCTTTTTTATAAATCCATTTGCCGCCGTCCTTGTCCTTTCGGCATTCCCCGCGTTCCGCCAAAAACTCCAGATGGGCGATCGTTTCACCAATCGCGAAGCGGATTTCATGATCGGTCAATCGGCTGCCGAACATGGACAAACATATCTCAAACACGGTCGATTTTCCGTTATTCACGATTTCCAGCGCTTGGTCCAATCGTTTGTCATGATGTCCGATGATTTCGTCAATCCGCCGATTGGCGTTTTGAAACGGCTGCCCATGGGAAGGTATGACGTATTCCGCATTCAAACCTTTGAATCGTTCGAGTGAGTCCATATACACTTTCAACGGATTTTGCTCTCCAAAGAACCAGTATGAAATATTCGGCGTAATCCGTGGCAAAATGTGATCGGCGGACAGCAGAATGCCATTGTCGCGGTCGAACAGGCAGATCATCCCGTCCGCATGCCCGGGCGCGCGAAACAATTCATACTCATATCGGCCGAATACGATGCGGTCGCCCTCATGCAAATATTCGTCGATTTTCGGGAGAGGCATAACCGTATTGGAAAAATTCCGCGTATAATCGATTAATCTGTGCGCTGTCGCCTCATCGACCCCGTAGCTGAAATAATTGCCTAACATCATCTCGTAAAAATCATTCGACCAAAATAAGTTCATTGTTTTCGTGTCGGTTTGCGTCATTTGCACTCTAGCCCCCGTTTTGGCTTGAAGAGTGCCTGCATACCCGATGTGATCCGGATGGTAATGGGTCAAAACGATCCGTGTCAGTTCTTTTCCGTCCAGATGGGCGTCCCAGGCTTCTGCCGAGGAAGCATTATGCAAGCCGGTGTCAATAATCGTCCAACCGGTTTCGCCTTCCGCTAGAAAACAATTGACGTGATTCAAGCGGAAAGGAAGGTCAATTTTCACCGGAAGGATGCCTGAATTTTGCAATATATGGTCCATAACCGCGTTCTCTCCTGTCCTTTTATGTGCTGGCAACTAAATATTTCTCCAACTATTCTATCATTTCTTGATCCAGAGGCATTGATTTCTGCGACGCTCCCGCTTTCATTAATGTATCACAAAATGGAAAAACAAAAAACGCCCGAGAAAATCTCCGGCAAAAAATGCATAACATTTACCAATTATGTATGATATAATTAATTTTAGTGTTTTTATCGGGAGGTGCAACCATGTCCTCAAGAACTATCGGAATTGTGAGAGAATTGGATGAGCTCGGCCGAGTCGTGCTGCCAATTGAAATGCGAAGACTGCTTGGAATCGGATTTGGCGATTCGATCGAATTTTTTCTTGGAAACGGTGCCATTATGATGCGCAAATACAGGCCGCTGTCGACATGCCTGTTTTGCAATCGAACCGGCAGCGCCGTTGTGCTTTTCAAAAATCAATTTATCTGTGTGGATTGCTTGGATGAAGCCGTCAATACGGATCGCGAAAAAACGAATGCGGGCTTCGGGACACGCAAGAAAAAACGGCAAAAGTCCGAGTTCATGATTGAAAGACTTCGAGCCGAAATTCACAAGCACCCCGAAGCGAGCCAAAAAGAACTGGCCGAAATATTAGGCATTTCCCAAGGTCGTGTGAGCCAGCTGAAAAAATTTCTTGCATGAAAATTCATTATTCGGCCAATTGATTGGTCACCATAACGGAAGCTCCAATCGCCACACCATCTTCCCCCAGACTGCTGTTGGCAAATACAACCTGATAGGATGGGTATTGATACGTTTTTTGAATGGCAACCCGGGTGGCCACCTGAAAAAAAAGTTCATCGTCGGTATGGAGGGGGCCGCCCAAAATCACCTTTTCGGGGTGAAGGATATTCAGCAGATTGGCCAGACCGATACCGAAATAGGTAGCCGCTTGCGTGACAATTTCAAGCGCGAGCGCATCCTTCTCCTTCAATGCCTGAACCAGCATCGCGTATGTCACTTCGTCCCCGTTGTTTACCATGGAGGACAACAGGCTTTCACGCCCCTGCTTGAGCAAGGATCGGGCCCGTTGTTCCATGGCATACAGGGACGCATACGATTCCCAGGAGCCGTAATTGCCGTCCGGGTCCCGGTGTGGAAGTCCGTCAGCCTGAATGATCATCTGACCTGCCGACCCCTCGACATCCACCGCTCCGTGAACGATTTTACCTTCGGAAATCATCGATAGACGGAGCCCCACACCTGCATGAATGTAAAGCAGGTGCTGGTACCGGTTAACCGAATCCTTCCAATACTCTCCAAGAATAGCCGTATTGACTCCATTGTCCAGAAAAACGGGAATGTCCAGTTTCGCTTCCAGCAGTGCGCGGATTTGCACCTGGTTCCATCCGGGGGCGGGAAAAAACCGGGGATCGAGAATCAAGCCGCGCGACCGATCCAACGGGCCCACCGCTCCAACGCCCATACCCAGGATTGAAAGAATGGAAATTTGATGCCGGTCCAGCATGTTCCTGGCCGCTGAGAGCACTTCTTCGATCAGCATTTCGGGAGTCATCCGATCGGACATTTTCCACCTTTTCTCATCCTTTTTACGAAGATCCAAGTCGCACAGCACCAGTTTCGAATACGTTCGCGAAATGTCCAATCCGAACACATAAGCATATGTCGGATTGATCCTGTACAGAATCGGTCTTCTTCCGCCGGTCGATTCACCGTATCCGACCTCCAGAATCAAACCGAGTTCAACCAATTCCTCCAACACCCGGGTCAGCGTACTGACGGTGAGGGTGCTTTGCTCTTTCAAATCCTGCTTGGATACGGTTCCTTGACGACGGATCATCCCATATACTTCTTTTGTCTTCCGACTGGGAATTCTGCTTTGAACATCAATCATACGATCTCCCGACACTATTTCGATTTAAAAAAGTTTACGTGTTCAATTTAACTGAAAAACGCCGCTCCCGCAAGTCCGGATACCAGAATCACGACAAGCGGATGCACTTTGTAGCGGGCCAAAGCCACGTAGCCGACAACCAATATACCGACTGCGATCCAGGAATGCGATGACCAGCCGCTGGACCGGAAATAACCCCAAGCGAGATTAATCGCGGCAAATAAAATAAGGCCAAAAACAACAGGCCGCAGCCCATAAAAAACGGCTTTGACCAGCCGATGCCGATGAATCTTAATGAAGAAAGCCGCCGCCAGAATCACCAGCAGCAGCGAAGGAAGAACCATCCCCACCGTGGCCACAATGGCTCCCGTCAGTCCGTCTACAGCGTAACCGACATAGACAGCGCTGTTGGCGGCGATCGGTCCGGGAGCCATGCCGGCAAGTGCAATCGCATTGGCGAAATCGGTGGAATTCATCCAATGATGGGTTTTCACTTCATGTTCAATCACGGGTATCATGGCATAGCCGCCGCCGAAAGAGATAAATCCAATTTTAAAAAAGCTCCAAAATAATTGTAATAGCAAGCTGACCCTGCCCCCTCAATTTCGTCGTAGTTGTTCAGCAGAAAACCGAAACTTCAAATCCCATCCCCGAAATAGACATCCTTCTGCTGATGGACCATTTTTTCCGCGGACTTCACCTTTATCGGCTGTTGGCTGCCAACGGTTTCCTTGTACTTCGCAACCTCGCTTTGTTCCAAAAGCACCGGAACCCCAATCTTCTCTTTTAATTTCATGATGATCACTCCCGCGACAACCCCCAACGGAATCATCAGCACCGGCTGTACGAAAGATAGCAGCAGGATGACGACTGTCACACCTCCTATGACCGCAGTTGTCTTGTCAATCAGGGATGTTTTGCCGATTCTGACACCGGCGTAGGCGATCAAAGCGACGATGGACATGCGGATGCCCTCGAAGGCGGCGATAATTTTAGGATTGCCCGATACTTGATGAAAAAATAAGATAAGTGCCAAGACGATCAGAAAAGTCGGCAGCATGATGCCGATCGTGGCCACGATGGCGCCGAGAATCGAAGCCAACCGATAGCCGATGAACACTGCTGCATTTACACCAATGCCTCCCGGAGCGGAACCGGCAATCGAAATCACGTTGCTCATCTCTTCCGCATGCAGCCATTTGCGCTTTTCAACCACTTCTTGCTCGATGACGGGCAGCATTGCATACCCCCCGCCGAAGGTTACCGGACTAATTTTTAGAAAAGAAATAAAAATGTCCCACAACAGCTTCCATTCCGTTCGAATTCGCATGGTATGTCTCCCCAATGAGCTGACTTTCTTTTATTATACTTCACTTTATTTCAAAATGAAATAAAATAATTGAACTACCAGCGAAAATTCCACGTTTATTTATAAGTTTTTGTTATAAATAGCGATATTTTTTCTTATTAAAATTCATTTTGGATTTTAGTTAGGCGCTTACATGATTTGAATTGGCAGGACATACAGCAGAACGAAAAAAAAATGGGCAGCAGAGCCCAGCAGGACAAACAGGTGCCAAACCGAATGATGATACGGAAAAGCTCTCCACATATAAAAGATCGTGCCTGCCGTATAAAAAATGCCTCCCGCAACAAGCAGTTCCGTTCCCGCGAAAGGCAAAATCAGCACCAGGGGCTTCCACATGCCAAGCGCTGCCTTGCAAGCTGGAAAACACGACTAACAGAACGAGGCCGGCAGCGCTCAGCAGAGCTCCTGTACCGTGTGTCACGGCATTGGCAATTTCTTCGCGTTTCGTAAAGGTGTGCGTAACGTCCATTACCCCGTCTCCTTTGTGGATCCATTGCCGCCGGAAGCAAAACTGGCGGAAATCGTCAAGGCTTTCGCTGCCGAGCGTGCGGCATGCCGGACCCAATCCGGGGCGTCGCGCATAGCCTCCTCGAGTGTCATCGGAGCCTGAGTGGCGCCGATGACCACGTCGATTCCGAGCTTGTACAATCCGCTGACATCCCCGCCAATCCCCCCGGAAATGCAAATTACCGGCTTTCCGTGTTTTTTGGCAGCCACGGCTACACCGAGCGGCGCTTTTCCGAAAGCGGTCTGTCCGTCCGTGCGTCCTTCTCCCGTGAACACGAAATCCGCATCGCGGACCTGCTCATCGAACCGTGTAATCTCCAGGACAATGTCAATTCCCCTGCGCATTTTCGCGCCCAGAAAAGCTGACAATCCCGCTCCCAATCCACCGGCTGCTCCGCCGCCTTTAAGATCGAGAATATCCATTCCCAGCTGCTCCTTTACCCGCGCGGCCAAGTGGGCAAGCCCCCGGTCAAGCTCCTCAACCATGTGCGGCGTCGCCCCCTTTTGCGGACCGAACACTGCGGAAGCGCCGCGAGGGCCGCACAGCGGATTCGTGACGTCGCTAGCGCTCACGATTTCACAGGCTGCAAGCCGGGAATCGATTGACTTCAAATCGATCGTGTGCAGCTTCGCCAATTCTCCGCCGCCGAAACCGATCTCCCTTCCCTGATCATCGTAGAAATGCGCGCCAAGCGCCTGGGCCAACCCCACGCCGCCGTCATTGGTCGCGCTGCCGCCAATGCCCATGATGATCCGAATGCAGCCCCTGTCCAGCGCGGCTTTAATCAATTGGCCGGTGCCGTACGTCGTTGTCCTCAGCGGATTCAAACGCTCCTGAGGAACCAGGGTTAAACCGGAAGCCGCCGCCATTTCGATCACCCCGGTCAGACCGTCGGCCAAAATCCCGTATTTCGCCGGAACCGTGTCCCCGAGGGGACCCAATACTTCCTCTTCATGGATTGTGCCTCCTGCGGCGTGAATGATCGCATCGACAGTCCCTTCCCCGCCGTCAGCCAGCGGGATGATCGCGATATCCGCATCCGGAACGGCATCCCGGATTCCCTTGGCCATCCATTCGGCCACCTCCACCGCACTCAAGCTTCCCTTGTATGAATCGGGGGCGATCACGAATTTCATTCTGCTCCCTCCTTCACGTCCGTCAAGTAAGGAATGGTTAGTGGACCGAGCGGAAGCACCCCGACGGAAGCGTCGGGCCCGTATTTCCGCAGCAGCTCATTCAACGTTTTTTCAATATTATCCGTATAATGAAACATCGCCTGCTCGACTTCCCCGCGGCTCAAGCTCGAATAAACGTATACATCCGCCCACATTTGCACAAGCGCCTGCTTTTGCACCTGCCACTGGTCGAACATCGAGAATGCTTCATCTTCTATCATTTCCAGAATTTCCTTCGGACTTTTTCTCATATTGAGGATTTTAGCGTAATTTCCGTGATTGGGAAGCCCGTCGCTGCATTCCGCCGCGCTGATGATCGAACCGCCCCGTTTGACGATTTTCTGGGCTGCGCTCATTCCCTTGACCGCCTGATATAGATTTTGGTCCAGCGGATAGCCGCTGTTCGTCGTGATGACAATATCGAACGGCTGTGCGCAGGCCGCCATGGAATGCTTCCGTACGAACTCGCAGCCGGCCCTGTGCGCCTGAATCAAATCGCCCGCAAAATAGCCGGTGATTTCCTTGCTGCCGTTCAGAGTGACGTTCAACAGGAAATCCGGATTCGACCGAAGCGCGATATCCGCCGCCTCCTGCTGTACGGGATTGCCGTCCAGCAATCCCCATGTGCTGTTTGGATGCCCGATCATGCGGGCATTATGAAACGGCAGAATGGTATCGATCCCGGCAATTCCCGGCATGACTCCTTTAGGTCCCCCGCTGAACCCTGCGAAGAAATGGGGCTCGATGAAGCCCGTCACAATTTTGAAATCGCTTTCGATATAATCCCGGTTCAAATAGATTTCCGCGCCTGTGGGACTTTTGCCGAGAAACGCCTGTGTCGATTTGTCAAATGCGTTATTGTTGATTACCCTGACGGTATCGACGACATCTTCCCCGAGCATCTGAACCAGTTCTTCCCTCGTATTGTCGCGATGGCTTCCCGTTCCGTTGACCACGACAAAATTTCGGCGCGGCACGAAATCCAATTCCTCCAGCAGCCAAGGAACCAATTTATGATTCGGCGTGGGCCGTGTCATATCGCTGATGACAATACTCACTTTATCCGTCGGTTTGACCATTTCCCGCAAGGGCCGCGTCCCAATCGGCCGCCTTACCGCATCGACGAACCCGGCTTTTTCGTCAGCCAATCCGTCGACATTCCGTGGCTCGATCACCACGGAATGTTCGGGCACTTCTATTTCCAATCCGGTCCTGCCATACGCCAATCGCACCTTCAAGCAGCATTCTCCCTTCAGTCTGTAAAGACGAACCATTCAGTTTCTTTCCTATTATATATCAATTATGGGGAAATGAATGAGCTTTCCGGACGAAAAATCGTTTTTTTCGGTGTTTCGCGCGTTTGTACAGGCTCTGCACCCCCTGAATATCAGCGGATGAGCCGTATCTTTTATATAGAATTCGTCATTTCTTTACATAGGCACCCTATGCCGCCATTTCATGACACCGTTTTGATGGCAGGGGTGCATCGACGATAAGGCGTCCTTGAAGATTTCCTGAAGGAGGAAGTTGTGTGAAACACGCTATGCTGAAAGCCATCGCGTTTTTCCTGATGTTTGTTCTGGTTTTCTCATATTCCGCGTACAAAAGCAGCTATGTTCTTGCGGACCGCAACGAGCATGAATATGAGGCGGAACATTACGAATACCATAAGGCTAAGGAGCATTATGAGGATGAAGATCAATATGGGGATGAGGATCAAGACGACAGTGAAGAACACCATCAAACTCCTTCGCAGCAAGCGGCCGATCAACAAAATCAAAATCCCGCAGTGAATCAAAATTCGCCCGCGACCGTGACTCCCGCCCCAGTACCGGCTCAAACTCCCGAGCCTCCGGCAGCCGTCAAGTTCGTCGACGGACAAACGGTTCATCTGAAGATCAGCGGACTGGATAAACCTCTGACCCTTACGCTGCGCGTGCATAAAGGAGAGATCCGTGTAGCTGCGGAAAAGGTGCTTCATTCGCTGGACATTCCTTATCTCGCCTATCAGGACGGAGCCCTGTTGGAAGTATATACTGCAGACCATCACCTGATTTTTCACACAGGAAAAAATGTTTATTATGACAACGGGCAGAAACGCTCCATCCCGATAGCACCGCAGTCGGAAAACGGATATTTTTATGTGCCGCTCACCCTGCTCGCAGAACGCCTGGGTTATACGCTTGAATGGAATCCGCAAAATCAAACCTTCCGGATGATGAAGGGAGGGAAATAAGATGGCTGCAAAAAAGTGGCCCAAATGGCTGATCGGCCTTTCCAGTGTCGTTTCCTTCACCGGATTTCTGTACCTGTCACAAAGCCACAGTGATGCCGGTGTGCTGGCGAAAGCCGAAAACCCTGCCGACAATTCTTCTGCGGACAGCCGGTTGACGGCAAACGGGGACACAGAGATCCACGGGCCTGCAAACTCGGCACCCGACAATCAGTCGACCGGCAAGCTGTTCGTCCATACGCGCGCCGAATTTCAACAAATCGCCGGCATGCTTCCCGAAGCGAAATCCGAGCGCGAACAGCTGCTTGAAAAACTGGATTGGGACCCCGCACCAAATGAATTGACAGCTGCGGTTCCCGAGTCAACCGGCATCAAAATCGTTCCCGTACCCAAGCCCGCACACACTCAAGCCGCCGTACGGACCGCTCCGCAAAAGACCACTTCCGTTACCGCGAGGACAACCGCGCAGGTACAAACCAAAAGCGACCGTAGGACAAGAAGATCCTGATCGGTCGCTTTTTTTTCTGCCGGCCGCATACCGTCCACCGTCCGGACGATCCCCCCTTACGAGTATCTGAATTCAAATAAACGGCTCAACCGGTTTTTGCCAAAGGTTATTCTTTTCCTTCACGAACGTTTCCAAGGAATCCATCGTCCACTCCTCATCCGGCGCTTCGGCTTGCACAACCGGTCTGGCGAATCCCCAAACGGCCAGCTCCCTGCCGGCGATGCTGAAGCACTGTCCGGTAATTCCCCGCGCTGCGTCAGACGCCAGGAATCCAATCAGCGGAGCGACTTGGGAGGGCTTGCGCGAACGCAGCCTGCGGTACATCTCCTCGCCGACCGCCTGAATCAGCCCTTCGGTAGGAATCGTCTCCGACATTTCCGTCCACGCTGCCGGTATGACGGCATTGACGGCAATATTCTTGCGGCTCAGCTCGGCGCTCCAGGTTAATGTCATGGCCATCAGCCCGCCCTTGGCCGCTGCGTAATTCGTCTGTCCGGGATTCCCGGAAAAACCGGACACGGCGGTCATATTGATAATCCGTCCCGCTCCCTGCTCAAGCATCTGCGGCAATACCGATTTGGTGCAGTTGAATGCCCCTTTCAAATTTGTTGCAATGACCTCATCGAATTCCTGTTCAGACATCCTGATGATCGAGCGGTCTTTCGTCAGAGCCGCATTGTTCACCAATACATCCACCCGGCCGAACCGTTCGACCGACGCTTGGACGGTGCGCGAGGCCCCCTCCATGGTGGACACCGTTTCCGTTACCCCGAGAATTCTGTTTTCATAGCGTGACAGTGCTTTCGATGCCGCTGCCACACGATCCGGATCGATTTCGGCGATCACGACGGATGCGCCCTGATTCAAGCAATATTCCGCTATCCCTCTGCCAATGCCCCGTCCCGCTCCGGTCACAAGGATGACTTTGTTTTTCAAATCGGGCACCACCGATTCACATCCTTCCGTCATGCATTGATCTTCCCGAAAACTTATACTATATTATATATGTTCCAAATAAGAGTTTAAACTTCTTTCATACTGAACATATGGCCCGGGCGGCCGATTACATGATGGTTTTTTCATTTTCAGAAAGTTAGTTCAAGGCCGCTTTCAGTAGAATTCATTTTTCATTGGAAGTGAATTTTCAAGATAGGAGAATGACGATGACTGAACCAGCCAAAAAGGATTATCAAATTCATTCCGTCAAAAATGCCATGCATATTCTGCGGTTATATTCCGGCGAACGCGCCGAGCTTGGCGTCACGGAAATGTCCCGTCTGCTCGGGATGAGCAAAAGCTCAGTCCACCGTCTGGTATCTACACTGACCAAGGAAGGATTTTTGGAGAAATCGCAGAACTCCAACAAATACCGCCTCGGCCTTGCTCTCCTGGGGCTCTGCGGCGTCATCACGACACATATGGAGATTCATCGCGAAGCCATTCCGACGCTCGAAATCCTCGTCGAAAAACTGGGAGAAGCCTGCCATGTCTGCGTGCTCGAGGGAAGCGATATCGTCTACCTGCATAAAGTGGAATGCAGGCATCCCGTCCGTCTGCTGTCCCATATCGGCAAAAGAAATCCCGCTTTCTGCACAAGCGGAGGAAAATCGATTCTGGCTTATCAACCCGAGAGCATCGTCAACAGCGTTATCGAAAGCGGTCTCACTCCATACGGGCCGAATACGATAACAGATCCCGCACAATTCAAGGAGAACCTGCAGTCCATCCGGGAACAAGGATACGCTGTTTGCATCGACGAGCTACATGAAGACGTCATCAGCATCGGATCGCCCATTCGCGATTATTCCGGCGATGTGGTTGCTTCAGTCAGTGTTGTCGGTCCCAAACAGCGTATTACCCCGGACAAAATCCCCTTTTTCGCTGCGACGGTTTTGGAAGCAGGCCGCGAGATTTCCCAAAAGCTCGGCTACTGCGGCTTATAGGCGTCATCCGATGATAGCACCGTGAATATTTATCAGCAAGTGGTTATTTCAGAAAAGGGATGGCACTTCATCGCTGTTAAAACCAGGAAAATGATTAGATTTTTGCGGTTAATTCCCGGTTTTAAAGGCGTAAAAGTTTTCGCAGAAAACTGCTTCAGGTGCGTAAGCTTAAACTTTACGTGCTCATTCCCTTTTCCTTCATAACTCATTTGATTAAATATTCACTTTAACTTTTTTATCAAACTGACGCCACTTCGCTATTTAACGGTGCGCTGGTCGAGTACGCGGCGAGACTTCATTTCGAAGCGCGGCAGCGTGTTCGGTTCCATTTCTTCTACATCGATGCGCAGGCCCACACGATCGCGCAGCTTCCCTTTCAATTCATTGGATACGGAAGCGGAGGATTCGATTTGCACCTTCACCTGCGTCATTTCTTCCACTGTATAATACACGATCCGGAATTCGTTGATTTCCGGGAACTCCCGGACGATCGCTTCAATGGACTGGGGGAAAATGTTGACGCCCCGAACGATGACCATATCGTCCACCCGGCCGATAATTCCGCCGGGAAGATGCTTGTAAGGATTGCCGCAAGCGCAAACCGTGTGCGATTGTCTCACCATATCCCCGGTACGGTAGCGGATCAAGGGGAACCCGTAGCGTCCGAGGTTGGTCAGCACCAGCTCACCCGTCTCTCCCTCCGCAACCGGCTCCAACGTTTCCGGATCAATCACCTCCGCGATAAATTCGGCCTCGTTGACATGAATTCCATTCTGCTGCGAGCACGAATACCCATAGGCGCCCATTTCCGTCATGCCGGAGTGGTCGAACAATTTCGCTCCCCACTGCTCCTCAATCTGCTTGCGCGTGGACGGAATGGAGCCACCCGGTTCGCCGGCCGTTACAATCGTATGGATGTGCGAATTGACGATATCAATGTTTTTTTGCTGCGCCACTTCCGCCAAATGCAGCGCATAGCTCGGAGTGCACAGCAGGATCGTCGCCTTGTTCTCGATAATGCTGCTCAGCCTTTCCGTCGAAGATTGCCCGCCGCCGGGAATCACCAGCGTCCCCGCTTTTTTTGCCGCCTCATAGGCCGACCAAAAACCGATGAACGGGCCGAAGGAAAAGGCCAGAAACAGCCGGTCGCTGCTCGTAACCCCCGCAGATTTGAGAACCTCCAACCAGCAGTTTCCCCACCAGTCCCAGCTCTCTTGCGTATCCAGCACCTTCAGCGGCCTTCCGGACGTTCCGGAAGTCTGATGGTAACGGACATACCGGGATTCCGGGAACGTATGGTTCCTGCCGTACGGCGGATTCTCAATCTGATCCTGGGAAAGCTCCTTTTTGTAAGTGAAAGGAATCGCTCCGAACTCTTCCTCCGAACGAATCGGCAGCCGCAGACCGCTGAATTTCTCCTTGTAAAATTCATTGAATTGCAAGGTAAACACCAAAAGCTGATTCAGCTTTTGAAATTGCTGCGCTCTCATATTTTTCTCCTGAATCCCGTAAACGGCATCCGTAATCAATGGCTATTCCTCCTTGAAATAAACGCTTACAACCAATCCGAATATATGATATGTTATATTTGTATCATATAAAAGGATTTATTTCTTCTATGCGGAACACTATTGCGAATTTTGCTGATTCCCTTTGGAGGTCATTAAATGAAAGAAGATCAACTATCCAGTTCAGCTTCCTCCCTCGAAAACGCACTGCAGCTCTTAAAAATGTTCACCATGGACGAACCTGAACTCCGATTAAGCGAAATTGCGGAAAAGCTTGGCGTGGCCGCCAGCACGGCCCACCGCCTGGTCAACACGCTGGTTGCCGAAGGCTTCGTGGTCAAAGATCCGAGGACGAATATGTACAGACTTGGAGCATCCATACTGGCATTCGGTAAAATGATCACTGCGCAAATCAAGCTTTACAGAGAGGCTTTGCCGATCCTGCAGGAGCTCGTCAACAAATCCAACGAAACCGCGCATATCGGCATTCTCGACCAAACAGACACCGTTTACCTCCACAAAATCGAATGCAGCCATCCGGTGCGACTGCTTTCCCACAGCGGAAAACGAAACCCCGCATACTGCACGGGAACCGGTCAGCTAATTCTGGCTTATCAGGATGAGCGGACCGTTAACCGGGTGATCGAGCGCGGATTGGTCCGCAAGACGCCGAAAACGATTACCCGCCCGGATGAATTTTTGTCGCTGCTGAATACAATCAGAAAGCAGGGATTTGCCATCGCGTCGGAGCAGCTACATGAAGGTGTAACTTCGATCGCCGCGCCGATTCGCGATCTTTCCGGACAAGTCGTCGCCTCGGTCGCCGTCGTCGGACCCGTTCAGCGAATAACAACCGCCCGAATCCGTCCGCTCACGCACCTTGTCGTGCAGGCCGGCCATGAAATCTCTGAGCGCATGGGATGCAAATCCATATTCGAGACAAGAATATAAATGATAAATATCATTGACAAAGATATATAATATATTATATTTTAAAAACGGAAAAAATTGAATATGCTACTTAATCTTTGAAGGGAGAACACATAATATGAAGTTGATCAGTTTTTACGCACACGGAGCCGTTCGCGCCGGCTGCATCCATGAGGATCAAGTCATTGATCTCAATCTGGCATGCCGCAAAATGCTGGAATCGCAAGGAAAGCTAAGAGCGGCGCAAATTGCAGATGCCCATGTGCCGGCCGATATGACCGAACTGCTGCAGGGAGGAGACGAAAGCCTGGAAATGGCTCGCGAAGCGGCAAAGTTTGTGCTGCAGAACGAAAATTCCAACGGAGAACCAAAAGCGGTCTATGCCCGATCCGAGGTCAAATTGGCGGCGCCCGTTCCGAAGCCGGGGAAAATCATCTGTGTCGGACACAATTACCGGGAGCATATTCTCGAGATGAAGCGGGAGCTGCCCGAGCATCCGGTCATCTTCGCCAAGTTTGCGAACACGGTAATCGGTCCCGAAGATCCGATCCCCTATTACCCCATTACACAGCAGTTGGACTATGAAGCGGAGTTTACCTTTGTCATGGGCAAGCGCGCGCGAAATGTCAAGCAGGCTGAAGCCTTGGATTACGTGGCCGGCTATACCATCGTCAACGACGTCTCTTACCGCGACCTGCAGCGCCGCACCATTCAGTGGCTGCAAGGCAAAACAGTAGACGGAAGCGCGCCGATGGGTCCGTGGCTGGTTACTCGCGACGAGCTCAAAAATCCCCATGAGCTGGAAATTTTTCTGACCGTAAACGGCGAGGAGCGCCAGCGTTCCAATACGAAGAATCTCGTTTTCAACGTCAACTTCCTGGTTGAATTCCTTTCCGGCATCATGACCCTTGAACCGGGGGACGTCATCTGCACGGGAACTCCCGGAGGCGTAGGCGTAGCCCGCGATCCGCAAGTATTCCTGAAAGACGGCGATGTCGTCCGCGTGGAAATCGAACGAATCGGCGCACTGGAAAATACCGTAAGAACGGCACAATAAAAAAACCTCTACCGAGGCCAATTCAATGATGAGTGACCGCTTTTAGAGGTGGGTTTTTATGCCAATAATAATTTGCCTTTCTAAATGATCGAAAACTTATAAATTCTTATGTGGTAAGAAATGGGAGGGAACAGTCAAAAATGAGCAGAACAACCGCCTACATGGAACAGATTAACGAACAAATCGATATCACCCTGCAAAAAGCGCGTCAGTTAAATGAGGCGACGATTCGCTGGAAGCCGGCCGACAATGTCTGGTCAATTATGGAGATCCTCTGCCACGTTGAAGAAATTATCCCCTACTGGCTGAATGAATTGAGCAATGTCGTCAAATCGCCCGGCGCCTCCTGGGGCCGAGGCCTGGATCATCCTGCGCGGCTGGAGGCGGTCGCAGCAGCGGATTCCCGTTCTGTCGCCGAGGTGCTTCAAGGAATTGAAGCCTCCAAACAGATCGTCAATTCCGCATTCTCTTCGATGAGCGATGCAGATCTGGACATCGAATCGCCGCACCGCAACCCGAAATTCGGCGTTAAACCGATGACGTTCCTGATCGACCACTTCCTGGTCCAGCATCTGACCAACCACAACCAGCAGATCGATCGGGATATCCAGCTGTATAAGGACCGCGGCTGATCCGGCATTTCATTGAGCCTGTTCTATTATATTATATATAAGAGGAGGTATTGAAATGGCTGAAGCAAATTCCTTTTTTGACAGCCAAGAAGTTAAGGATTTCAACAAAGAGCTGGAAAGATTCCATCTGGGACCGCTTTGGAATGCCATCCCCCAGCTGATGCCGCACCAGCCGAAGCCTCAGGCCGTACCGTATTTGTGGAAATGGCAGAGCATCAACGCCAAGCTGAAGGAAGCTACAAGCATCTTCACCCCTGACCGCGGCGGCGAACGCCGGGCCATCTATCTGCAAAACCCTGGGCTATACAGCCGTCAGCCATGGGGATGGGCGTCCACGACGCAGACGCTCTATGCCGCCGTGCAGTTAATCCAGCAGGGCGAAATCGCCCCCTCCCATCGCCACACGCAGAATGCGCTGCGCTTTATCACACACGGCGAAGGCGCCTACACCATCGTGCAGGGCGAACGGATTTTCATGGAGGAAGGCGACTACCTGATTACGCCGATGGGGCTGTGGCACGGTCACGAGCATCTCGGACAGGAGCCGATGATTTGGATGGACTGCCTCGATATTCCTTTTGCATACAGCGTAGGGGGCACGTTCTTCGAGCCTTATCCGGATCGCATCGAGAAACCGTCGATCCCTGACAATTATTCCGCGCAGAAATATGGAGGCGGGATGGTTCGCCCGATCGGCGACCGCGTTCCGAGCATCGCTCCTTTGGGCGCTTACAAATGGGCCAGAACCCAAGCGGCCCTCGAAGGCCTGCGCCGTTTCGATCCCGATCCTTTTGACGGATATGCGGTGGAATATATCAATCCGTCCAATGGACTTACAGCAAACCCCAACATTGCGGCATGGATGCAGCTCCTGCCGGGGGGCTTCCGTTCGAAGGCGCATCGCCATACCAGTTCAACGATTTACCACGTCTTCCGGGGATCGGGTTATACGATTATCAACGGAGTGCGGTTCGACTGGTCCAAGGGAGACTATTTCGTGGTGCCGAACTGGGCTTGGCACGAGCATGTCAATACCTCCTCAGAGGATGCGCTGCTGTTCTCCACAAGCGACCTGCCGATTATGGAGAAAATGAACTACCAGCGCCAAGAAGCATACGAGCCCAACAACGGCCATCAGGAGGTCACCGGCGAGTTCACCCCGGTACTGCCTTAAGCTTAAAAAATATCTATGTGGTCAAACAGACCTTCAAAACCGCAGGAAGCGGAATTGAAGGTCTGTTTGCAAATTATTCACTCAAAATCCCGTTTCCATTTGCTCTTGATTTCAGCCGAAGAGCGGATTTTATGCTGCTCCATAAGCTCCCTGGCTTTTTCCGCGTCCTTTTGCTTGATGATCGAGAGAATTTCGAGATGCTGGTCATAGGATTGTTTGGTGAATTCCAAATTGTTCTGGAACACGTTGCGGTATCGCTTGGAATGGTCCCAGAGGTTGAAGATGATGTCGTTCAAACGGGAATTCGGGTTCTTTTGATAAATCAGCTTATGGAACTGCAAATTCAGTTCCCCGAAGTCCTCCAGCTCATTATATTCAATGGCAAACGCCTGCTTCCGCAAATTTTTTTCCAGCTCTTTCGCGTCATCCTCCGTGATGAACGGTGCGGCCAAATAGGTGGCCAGCGCTTCAAAATAAATCCGCAATTCCAAAATTTCATCCAAGTCTCTTGCCGAAACCTGGGCCACCATCGCTCCGGTATGCGGCGTAACCTGAACCAGCTTTTCGCTCTCCAGTGCCTGTATGGCTTCTCTGACGGGAATTTCGCTGGTTGAAAATTCTTTGGCCAGCGCTTGGATATGAAGACGATCTCCCGGACGCAAAACGCCGGATAAAATATTATCTTTAATTCCGGAATAGACCATGTCTTTTTTAGTTTGAAAAACTTTCAAGGATTCAGCACTCCCAGCTCTAAAAATATATCATATATTATAAGTGGAATCCAAAAAATAATCTACATTCTCTTTTTCGGGGGAGTCCCGCAATCTTACTTAGATTTTAAAGCCCATCATAGGCATGATGAACGACAAAACATTCCAGCCAATCTTCAAGCCTCTCCCAAATGATCCGAACATGCCGCCGCCTCTGCCGCCGGCGGCGCCTCCAGAGCCCATGCCGGTTCCGCCGACCATGCCCGGCGTTCCTCCCATGCCGCCCATGCCCATTCCGGGGAAGCCGCCGCCCATCATTGATCCAAGATTCGGCATCATCCCGCCGCCCATCATTGATCCAAGATTCGGCATCCCGCCGCCGCCAAACAGCGAACCAAGCATGCCGGAAATCTGCGCTGTTCCTGTCCGCGGATTGGCGGATACACTGCCGTTCCCTTTGAATCCGTCGAGCACCAAATATCCGTCCTCCACCACACGGACGCTGCCCATATAGAAGCTTCCGTCCTTCAGAACGGCGCATATTGTATGTCCAAGCATAGGTTTCAAAATGTTTTCATTCCATGAAACCATCGGTTCCATCTCCCATCACCTCCCTTGAAAACAGAGAAGAGAAACCGCGTATCCCACATTCTTTTACCAGAAGAACGGCCATGCAAAAAAGGCCAGAGCGAATAAGAGCGGGAAGATCCACCACCAACCGAAACCCCAACCCCAGTTGCCAAAGCCCCAGCCAAAGGGATAGAATCCGGCTCCCGCAGCGGCGCCGGCCCCCGCCCATGCCTTCGTATTCGCTTGAAGCCGTCCTTCCCTTTTCCACTGCTCCGACTTTTTCAACAATGCCTGGACATGCGGATTTCCCTTGATTGCTTTCTTCATGCTTTGTGAAACGGCCACTCCGCCATCCAAGGGCCGCATTACGATATTTCCATCATAAATCCGGTCCATAACCCCGACCATAAAGTCCCCATCCGGCAGCAAGACCCCCAATGGCCGCCCTACAAACGCCTGAGCCGTAGAGACTTCAATCGGATATTGAGCCAAAATCTGCATGTTATACCCTCCCAATTTTGCTGCTGATCATGTTGATTGCTTATGACAGCATACGCGAGGATAAATAAATTTGCTTGGACGAATCACACCGTCCTCATTCAAGCCTTTCCAATATCGATTCCAGCTCGATTTGCTCAATCTTTCTCAACAGCCCAAAAATAAACAAGCGCTGCCAGCAGTACGACTCTCGTTGCCAAAAAGGGCAGGCGGTAATCCACTGCGGCGGAAAATCGCGGAGACCAGCACCGTCTTCCGGCCGATCCGATTGGCAAGCATACTGGCGGGCAAGGCCCCGGCGCCCATAATCAAAATCCCGAGCGAAGCCAGACTGCCGATATCGTCCGGCATTATATGCTGCGCAAGCAGGTGCAGATTCAACACCATCGTATACATGCCGATCGCCGTTCCATACAAAGCTTCAGTCGTCAGAAACCTGCGGACTCCTGCCGAAAACCGTCTTGGAGGTAAGTTCAATCGATCCAATCCGCTTCCCCTCTCCAGATGGCGCCAATGAAGAAAAAGAGTAAGCCTGCCTAAGCTTACTCCCGTCCCTTACGCAACCTCGATAATCGCCAAAATCATCCCTTCAGCCGCAGTTTCTCCCTTGGCCACAAGCACTTTTTTGATCCTTCCCTCATAGTGGCATTGGATCAGGCTGAGCTTGTCGTCCTCAGCTCTGACGATCCCGATGGACTGATCTAAGATAACAAACTCGGATTCGCGCATGTAATTCTCTTCCAATACACCCGACACCGGGCTGACAATTTGCATCTCCATGCGGTTCCCTCCATGTCATGAAAGGACTCATACGGCGACATATTCGCGGAATTGACAAGAATCAGCTTGACTCCCCGCAAAGCCAGCACCCGCGCGGTTTCAGGAAATTCGATGTCAAAGCAGGTCAGCAAACCGATTTTGGCGCCCTCCGCAACGAAGGAGGATCATTCATTGCCGCGATTGAAGATCGCGCATTCGCCTTCGAACAAATGAATCTTTCTGTAATATTCCAGCGGCTTTCCCGTCTTATCGATAAAACAGGTTGTATTATAAATCAGCTGCTCGGAGACGTATTCCAAAAAAGGTGTAGATCATGGAAACCGGAAACCTCCGGATTTGCTCCTGAATTCTCCTCATGCTGCTTCCTTCTCTCGTCTCCGCCAGTTTCAGCATTTCCTCCCTCGGCAAAAATCCGGTAAGCATCATTTCCGGAATGACCAAAATATCCGCTTGTTGAACATGCGCTTGTTCAATCGACCATTCGATCTTTTGCAGGTTGGCTTCCTTGTTCCCTTCCCGGCAGTCCAGCTGAGCCAATGCGATTTTCAATTTATTCTTCATGACGTTTCCTTTCTTTGAGTGTTCGATTGCGTTCTAAAGTGAAATTTTTTCAAACAGATTCGAATCCAATAGCAGCTTGGTATAAGGGTGCTGCGAATGATCAAAAATATGGCTGACCGTCCCGCTTTCCACGATTTCGCCCTGCGACATGATCAGAACCCGATCGGCAAAGCTCTGCACCACATTCAAATCGTGCGTGATGAACAAATACGTCAAGCCCAAATCCGCCTGGAGATGCTTCAACAATTTCAAGATCCTCGCCTGCACCGACACATCCAGCGCCGAAGTCGGTTCATCCAGGATGATCAATTCCGGATTCAGCGCAATCGCTCTGGCAATCCCGATCCGCTGCAGCTGCCCTCCGCTGAACTGGTGCGGATATTTATACATATCCGAGGCATTGAGACCGACCATTTCGAGAACCTCTTCAACCCTTCCGACCGCATCTTCTTTACGGTATCCGTTCGCCAAGAGCGGCTCCGAGACAATCCTGAGCACATTCATCCGCGGATTGACCGACCCGGTCGGATCCTGGAAAACCACCTGCAGTTCCTTGCATAGCCGCCGTCTTTCTTTGTTTGAAAGCTTCTGTATGTCGTGCCCCTTGTATCGGATTTCTCCGCCGCTGATGCGGTCCAAGCCAAGAATCAACCGGGCTGTCGTGCTTTTTCCGCTGCCGGAGCCTCCGACAAGCGCAAGCGTCTCCCCTTTATGAACGGAGAAGGACACCCCGCGCAGCACTTGCTTTCCAACGGATTTCCCGAACATGCGCTTTCGGGCGAACGTTTTTTCCACCGACAACAGCTCAAGCACGGGGGGAACGCAAGCCGTCTCAACCGAATGGTGCTGCAATGCTCTTCTCCTCCCCTCCCGCGGGATAATGGCATGCGTACCACTGTCCCGGATGCTCATCATCGGTCTGCCATGGCGGTTTTTGCTCGCTGCACTTTGAATTTCTGTATTCGCACCGGGTTGAGAAGCGGCAGCCCTCGGGAAAATCGACCGGTGAAGGAACCACCCCAGGTATCGTGTACAAATCCTCGACCGTTTTCCCCTGTCCGGGAAGACATTTCAACAGACCTTGCGTATAGGGATGCACGGGCTGCTTCAGCACAAGCCCGGTCGGGCCCGCTTCGATAATCCTGCCACCGTACATCACGGCCAGACGATCGCATAAATAAGAGGCGACGCCCATGTCGTGGGTAATGAGCAGAAACGTTACGCGATGCTCCTTCTGCAGCTTTTGGATCAATTGCAGAATCTGATATTGCGTCGTTACGTCCAGCGCGGTGGTCGGCTCGTCCGCGATGATCAATTCCGCATTGCAGGACAGAGCCATCGCAATCACCACCCGCTGCTTCATCCCGCCGCTCAATTGATGCGGATAGGAACGAAACACCTCTTCGGGATCGGGCAGGCCGACCTCCGACATCCATTTCAAGGCGATTGATTTGGCTTGAGAACGATGAACCGGCTGGTGTTGGCGGATCACATCGGTCATTTGCCTGCCGATCGAAATGACAGGGTTCAAGGATGTATTCGGATTTTGAAAAACCATCGAAATTTTGCTCCCTTTATATTTGTTCCGCTTCTTGGCTGAAAGGGAGAGCAGGTCCACGCCGAAGAAACGCATTTGCCCCTGAATGCCTTTGACATTGTCAGGCAATAGACCGCTGATGCTGTTGCCGAGCATGGTCTTGCCGCAGCCCGATTCGCCGACGATCCCGACCAGCTCGCCGCGCTTTACAGTCAGCGAGATCGCGTCGAGAATGCTGTAGCGAACATGGTTCGACTCAAAAAACAAGGTGTACTCCTTAAGCTCCAATATCGGTTCGGCTCCCATGCCTTACCTCCTTCTATCCGACTTCGGGTCAAGCATATCCCGAATCGAATCTCCCAAGATGTTGAACGCCATGACCAGGAGCAAAATGGCGAGGCCGGGAAAAGCGGAATACCACCACTGCTGCAAAATATAGGACCTTCCTTCGCTTACCAGTTGCCCCAGATCTGCCAAAGCCGAGGAAGCTTAATGAGGCTTCGGCCAGGATGACGCTGCCGATATCCATCGAAGCCTGCACGATCACCGGTGTCAGCGTATTGGGAATAATGTGGCGGAAAATGATTTTGAACCGGCTGACGCCGATTACCCGGGCGGCGTCGATAAATAATGCGTTTTTCATTGAAACCGCAACGCTCCGCACGATCCGGGTGTACCACGGCCACCAGCTCAACGCGATGGCCAAAATGGCATTCCCTAGACTGGGTCCGAGCGCCGCCACAAGCGCTATGGCCAAAAGCAAAGCCGGAAACGCAAGAAACACATCGGTGATGCGCATGATCACTTCATCGACGACCCCGCCGATGAAGCCGGCAATCGCCCCCAGCGGAACGCCGATCATGACGGCCAATGCGGTCACGAGAAAAGCGGCTTCCAGTGATGTCCGCAGTCCGAACAGAATACGGCTCAGAATGTCTCGACCCTGCCTGTCGGTACCGGACAAATGTTCCGCGCTTGGAGCGGCCAGCGTATTGGAAATGTTCGATTGCCCCGCTCCTTGCTCCGGATACGGCGAAATCTGTTTGGCAAAAATAGCGCCGAAAATAAACAATAAAATGATCAATAATGCGATAATCCCCAGTTTGTCGGATGACAAAACACGGATCCGGTTTTTGAGAGTTTGCGTCCTCGTTCTGCCAACAGCTATCAATTTTGCTCCCCCTCCAGGGTAATGCGCGGATCCAGCCACGCTTGGAGAATATCCGTAATCAGATTCGTCAGCACGTACACGAAGGCGATTAATACGGTTACCCCCATGATCGCGGGATAATCCATGCTGATAATCGATTTGACGGCATAGCTTCCCATTCCGGTCCAGTTGTAAATAATCTCCACAAAAAACGATCCTAACAATGAATAGGAGAAGACCAGGCCGAGCACGGTCAAAATCGTGCCGAACACATTTTTCAAGGCATAGTGCAGCAGAATTTTCCATTCGGAAATCCCATTGGACCGGGCCAAACGGATAAAATCGGCATTCAGGATTTCAAGCATATTGGAACGGGTCAATCGGGTCATCAAGCCGATGGGATACAAGGACAGTGTCAGCACCGGCAGCACATAATGGGGAAGCATATGTGCGAAAGCCGCCCAATTGCCGGTGATCATCGCATCGATCAGCGCAAATCCGGTAATCATGGCAACCGGATTGCCCATTTCCATCTCGATGGACATCTTCCCGTTGATCGGCAGCCAGCCCAGCTTGGAAAAGAAAATGAACTGCAGCACGAGACCGATCCAAAAGCTCGGAACCGACACCCCGAAAATCGAAATCATGCGCGTCAGATGATCAAACCACTTCCCCTTGTAGCGCGCGGACAGCACGCCCAACAGCAATCCGATGCCGCCTGAGAAAATCAGCGAGAGCAGAATAATTTCCAAAGAAACGGGAAAAAAGCTCTTGATATCCTCCAGGACCGGACGATGCGTACGGAGCGACTCGCCCCAATCGCCCATGATCATATTTTTCAAATAAACCCCATACTGCACGATCAGCGGTTTGTTCAAGCCCATCTCGCGCGTGAGCTGTTCAATCTGTTCGGGCTTCGCGCGCGGACCGAGATAAATGGCCGCCGGATCGGAGGGAATGACCCTGACGATTAAAAACGTAATCGCCGAAATCCCGAACAATACAATCAACCCTAAAACAAGACGTTTTCCGGTGTATCTCAACGTATTCATTGTCGATCCCCTTGTATGGGAGGGACGGGGAAAGAAGCTGTCGGCTCCTCTCCCCCAACCCTGCCTTTATTTCGTTTTCAACCGGTTGAAGAAGATGACATTCGCATAATTGGGGTTGGTTCCTTCTCCTTCAAGGTTGGCGTTCATCGGCAGGTTCTTCTTCGCATCGAAGAAATACATGGCCGGCGCTTCATCAATCAGCATTTGCTGGGCTTGGTGATAAAGCTCCTTCGATTTAGCCTTATCCGTTCCGGAAAGCGCATAGGCGTCATCAATCAGCTTGTCGAAATCTTTGTTGTACCAGTAAGCCAGATTGAAGGACGGCGCATCCTCGGAGTGGAACATCCCTTTCAGGTTGTCGTAGCCGTCGGAAAAGCTCGGCCACCACAGCAGTACGAAAATGTCCTGAGCTTTCTTGGGATCGCCTTTGGCCAGCTGCCACTGCTGATTCCACAGAATCGGCTTCACTTCCAGATCGATGCCGAGCTGGGCGAAGCTTTCCTTCAGCAGCGGAGCGAAACGCTTCTCTACCTCATTCTCGGCGGCATGCGTCAGCTCAAGCTTCAAGCCTTTGGGATCGACTCCTGCCTGCTTGAATAATTCCTTGGCCTTTTCGATGTTGTACTCATAGTTTTTCAAACCCGGATCGGAAGGCCTCAAGCCCTGCGGAACGGGACCCTTGGATGGGGTTCCGGCGCCCTTGGTGCCAAGCTGGATCAACGTTCTTTCAGCGCGGGAACGAACAGCAGGATGACCGCAAGGCGGTAATAATAGATCCTCGCGGAATAAATTGTTCTCGACCATCTCCTCGAGGTTTTTATTGGTAGCCGCGATGATTTTGATATCCACCGGAATCGGCATCGAGCCGCCGACGCGGAATATTTTGCGGTCCTGAAGCGTCTGCAGCAGCTTGACCTGCAGGTTTAACGGCAGTTCGCCAATTTCATCGAGAAACAAGGTGCCTTTATTGGCCAGCTCGAACAGCCCCGATTTGCCTTTGTTCAGCGCGCCGGTGAACGCGCCTTTTTCATAGCCGAACAATTCGCTTTCCAGCAGGTTGTCCGGGATCGCCCCGCAGTTGACCTTCACAAACGGATACTGGCTGCGCTTGCTCATATGATGTCTCTATCATGTTCCGTAATTATTCGCTCCTCAGCGCACGATTCCCTTTTTACCATACAACCCCGTGCCCTGCTCCAAAAAACCCATGCAATATAGATGCCAAACAGGCGATACAAACGCCCAAGAAGCGGGCACGCGATTAGGCGTCCCGCTTCTTGGGCAATTCCTGCGCTGTATATTAATCCGGTTGTGCCGGTCAAACCGTACTCATTTTTCCGGCAATCCGGGTGGTCAACTCGATATGAACAGCAGCAAATACGATAAAAACGGTGGAAATCAAGCAGTTCAACCATCCGAAAATAAACCCGCCGGCCAAGTATGTTTTGAAATAGGGCAGCAGTGTATTCAGAATTTGTTTGGCTGTCTTCGCTTCTAGGCTCCGATCGCTTCATCAATGTAGTTGTTCAGCTATTCATTCACATCATAACGCATTGTCCGAAAGCAGAATAGAGTTTTTATCGATTTACTGACTCAACAACCAATTCACCGCGCTGGCCAGCCAGGCCCATTGAGCGCTGGCACCGCCTGTCGTATTCCAAGTTCCATCCTGATCAAGCCAATTTCCGGGTGCGGTCCCATGATCAGCGCCGTTCCTTGACCGTAGGAGAATGCAGCGATCCCTTTGGTGTTGGTGACATTATAGCTGCCGACCCAGCTTACCGTTTGGCCTGTATAGGGCCAAATATCCCCGCCGCCATAGTAAACCATCGTCAAAGAACTCGGGAAGCCGCTGTTGATGGGATTGTTGGCGTCAAGGTCGATCGTGGTGTTGGTATAGCCGGCCCATGGAATGATGTCGTGCAGAGAACCGTTAATCCGTCCTTTAAACAGATTCATCGGGTAATTGCAATTGACGCCTTCCCACGCAATTCGATCGGCCAGGAAGTATTCGCCGGCGCACGTCCCGATGATTTTGCCGCCGCCGTTGACAAAGCTGCGAATATGGCTGTCTCCACTGGTTGTGATGTCTGAATTGTAATTCGCAGCGTATCCTCCGGGAATCCAGAGAAGGGTGATATAGCTGGATAGATTCGAAATGGTATTGATATCGTTGGCGGATACGGTCGTCCAGCCGATTCCCTCGTGATCCGAAAAGTTTTCGATCGCGGTGATGCCGTCCGCCCACGTCCCTGTTCCGTTATAAATGCCGACGGTTGCATTTTGGATGGCATAAGCAGGTTGTGCCTGACCCGGAAGCAAAATGGCGATCAACAACAATGCGGAGAGCGCAAAAAGCCCAAGACGCTTTGCATGCATTTAGCATCCGTTTACATGAAGACCATGCCCCTTTTTCCGATTTGGATTTTCAGCCTTCCGTTTTACATAAGCAAATATCATTCCTATTTGAACTTAACCGGATCGGCGCTCCAAGCCGGAGAATCCGGACCGTTTTATTCGAATGAGAATAAACGCTATTCACCGGTGAATGAATAGCCATGGAAAACAAAAAAAATCCGCCGGCATTGGGCATGCCGGTGGATGAACACTCACGATATGAAAACCGTTTCGCTAGGCACAATAAGATTGAAATGCGGAACGGCAAATGATAAAATGAACAGTAGTTCTCAAAATTAACTGTAAGTGGACAATAAAATCCAATTTAAATTATATCATTTAAGCTTCATGTTGTCAACGCCATCTTTTTTCGATACCGACATTTTTAAAGGAGAGGAACTTCATGAACAGAATCGATGACGAGCTTCTGGCGGAACAACGGCGGGTCGATTATATAGTCGGACAGATTCAAGCCAGGATCAACAAAATACAGCGCGAAGCCGGCGCAATTAAAGAGCATGTTGTCGAAATCCGCAAAGAATTTTGGGACGATGTGACGGTGAATCTTGATCATCCCGATGAAGTTTCCGAGACCTTCGCCAGCTTGAAGCAGCAGGCCGAAGTGCTCTCGGAACGCGAACGCAGCCATCAGCATTCCCACCAGCAGCTGAATAAATTGAATCGGCTGACCGATTCTCCTTATTTCGGCAGAATCGATTTTAAAGAAGCCGGGGACGCTCCCTCCGAGCAAGTATACATAGGAATCACCTCATTTCTCGACGACAGCGGCGAACAATTTCTGATCTACGACTGGAGGGCGCCAATTTCCGGCCTGTATTATGACTATCCGCCTGGCCCTGCCGCCTATGTCATTCCAAACGGCGAAACCATTTGCGGCACAATCGGGATGAAGCGGCAATTCATCATTCGGAACGGACGGATTCAATATTTGTTCGACACCGGCCTCACAATCGGCGATGAGCTGCTTCAGCAAGTGCTCGGCCGGAATTCGAACGCGCAGATGAAAAGCATTGTGTCCACCATACAGAAAGAGCAAAATCAAATCATCCGCAATGAACACTCCCGGCTGCTGATCGTGCAAGGCGCAGCGGGCAGCGGAAAAACCTCGGCAGCGCTTCAGCGCGTTGCCTATCTGCTCTATCGGTACCGCAATACGCTTCGCGCGGAGCAAATTGTTTTGTTCTCGCCAAATCCGATGTTCAACAGCTATGTATCTACCGTCCTGCCCGAACTGGGCGAGGAGAACATGACGCAGACGACGTTCCAATATTATTTGGAGCATCGCCTTAACAAAGAATTCGAAATCGAGGATCCGTTTTCGCAAATGGAATACGTGCTGACCTCCCCGGAAAAACCGGGATTTGACGCACGCTTAAGCGGAATCCGTTTTAAATCGTCGAATACTTACCTGGAGCTCATTCACCGTTTCCGGCAATCACTGGAGCAGTCCGGCATGGTCTTCAAGGATTTAAAATTCCGCGGCAAGGTGCTCGTTTCCGCCGGGCGCATGACTGCGCAATTCTATACAGCATATGAAGGAATCCCGTTAGGCAAACGAGTTGCGCTGTTGTCCGAATGGCTGTTGAAGGAGCTGTCCGAGCTGGAAAAGCAGCAGCGGCACGAAGCTTGGGTTGAAGAGGAAATCGAGCTGCTCGATCTTGAAGATTATCAGCGGGCTTTCATTTCCATCACCAAAAAACAAAAAACGAAAAAAGTCTCGTTTGATGACTTTATGCAGCAAAAGCACCTGCTTGCCGGATTTCTCGTGCGCGAGCGTTTCAAGCCGTTGCGGAAAAAAATCGCGAGACTGCGTTTCATCGACATCCCCTCTGTCTATGCGCAGCTTTTCGATAACGGCAGCCGCATTCCCGAATGGCTCGGTTCCGGGGAATTGCCCGAACATTGGCGGGAAATCTGCGAGCAAACGCTGAACGCGCTGAGGCAAAAGCAGCTCTTCTACGAAGATGCCGCACCCTATCTTTTTCTCAAGGAGCTGATTGAGGGATTCCAGACCAATTTGTCCATTCGCCATGTGTTTATTGATGAAGCGCAGGATTATTCGCCGTTTCAATTCGAATTTTTGAAAAGATTGTTCCCGTCAAGCAAAATGACGGTTCTCGGCGATTTGAATCAAGCGATATTCGTCCATGCCGCAGACGGTTCAGGCATACAAAAGCTGCTCGGCCTATTCGGAAGCGAGCATGCCGAAACCATCCGTTTGACTCGAAGCTACCGCTCCACCAGGCAAATTGTTGAATTCACACGCGGGATGCTGGAGGATCAAGAGCCGATCGTTCCTTTTAACCGGGAAGGGGAAAAGCCCGAGGTCATTCGGATCGATGATCCGTCCGCCCTCCCCCGGCGAATTGCCGGAAAGATCGGGCAGCTGCGCAGACAAGCATTCGGTACGATCGCGGTGATCTGCAAAACCGCCGCCGAAAGCAAGGAAGCTTATGAAGCATTAAAGATGATCGATCATATTCACCTGGTCACCAAAGGCACGATGGACTTTGAAAAGGGAGTTCTGGTCATTCCTTCTTACCTGGCAAAAGGCGTCGAGTTCGATGCCGTGATCATCTATGACGGATCAAAGCGGCAGTACGGCAGGGAAAATGAACGGAAGCTGTTCTACACGGCTTGCACGCGGGCCATGCATGCACTTTGTATTTTCAGCGCAGGCGACTTGAGCCCGTTCATCACAGGTGCCGATTCGGATACGTATGTTTTGGAGGATGAGGGAATATTTTCAAACAGCAGGGAGTGAGTTTTCCATGAATGTTTACACCTTTAGCGCAGACAGTATCCATGGCGAGACAAAGCCTTTGTCCGATTATAGCGGTAAAGTTCTGCTCATCGTCAATACGGCAAGCAAATGCGGTTTTACCCCGCAGTATGGGGAGCTGCAAAGCTTGTACGAGCGTTATCGCAGCCGGGGCTTCGAGATCCTCGGCTTTCCCTGCAACCAGTTTGCCGGCCAGGAGCCGGGAACGGAGGAAGAGATTCGCGATTTTTGCACCATCCAGTACGGAGTCAGCTTCCCAATGTTCGCCAAAATTGACGTTAGGGGACCCCGAACGCATCCCCTGTTCGCTTACCTGACATCGCGAACCCGTGGTGTATGGTCCAAAGAAATCAAGTGGAATTTCACCAAATTTCTGGTGAATCGACAAGGAGATGAAGCGCTACGCGCCGATGATCTCCCCGAAGAAGCTGGAACGCGATATTCAAGCACAATTGATGATCTAGGAGTCTGTCCGACGGATTGATTTTCGGTTTATACCGAAAAGCTGTAGCGGGCGGCTTCTTCAGGCGAAATCAGGCTCTCCCACTGCGAAGGAGGAACGACGTCGGCAACGGCTTTGATTTCAACCCGCTTGAAATCGATGGAGTGAACTTCCTCCAAGCTCATCCGATCGGTAATGACTTGACCCAGCACTCCCTTAAACTGGCGGTCGATCTGCTGAAGACGGTAAATGCCGGTTTCAAAATCTTTTCTGGAGGCATTGACCGAACCCAAAATGCACTTATTCTCCAATACCAATTCTTTATTCAGCTGATCTGCGGATATGTTCAGCATTGTATTGCCGGGCGTGACCCCAAGAAGCGCCAGCACCCCGTTAGCTCCAACAACCTCCATCGCTTCAAAGGCCAGCGGACTGTAGCCGGTGCATTCAAACATCAGATCCACTCGCCGGCCGATCGTTTCCGCGTACTCCTTCAGTCTTAACGTCTGTTCGGCAAAGCCGTCCTTCAGGGCATCGGCTTGCCGGTAATGAGCCCCTATCCTGCGGACCAATTCAGCCTGCAAACTGGTTTCCTCGGATTTTGACCATACGAACGTATCAAGTCCCAATGACCGGCAGGTCATCGCCGCCAACAGCCCCAAAGGTCCGGAGCCCAGAATGAACGCGGTTTTGGGCTCCCAAACGAGCCTCTGCTGGATCCGCTGTACCTGATCCCATACTTTTTCGACGATGCTTTGCGGCTCGGCAAGCATTCCGAAAGCTGCGGCCTCCTTTGGTACGGCCACCAAATACCGGGCATCCTCCGCATAATACTCCGACAAAAAGCCGTGGGCGCCTTTGATTCCCCTTTCCGTGTACGCTCCGGTTTCGCAAAAATCGGCCCGGCCGTTGCGGCAGTTGACACAAGCGGGATCGCTGCAGGGTCTGCGCACCAAAGCCGTGACCAGATCGCCTTTTTTGAAACTGCTGTGCTTGCCGGCTTCGGCCACGACACCCAAGGATTCGTGACCGATCACCATTTCATCCTCACCTTGCGGAAACGCTCCATAGCCTTCCTGTATAATTTCCCTGTCGGTTCCGTTAAGCCCTACGGAGAGCACCCGGACGATCACATCCGTATCGTGCTTGAGCTCCGGCTTAGGCAGATCGCTGATCCCGACTGCGGTTCCAGATGGGCTTCGTTTGATCGTGACTGCTTTCATGGAAATCCTCCTTATTCCGAAAAAGGGATGACACTACACCCCTGTTAAAACCAGGAATATGCTCATTCCCTTATTCCTTCATACTCCATTTGAATAAAAATTCACGAAAATCAATCCGTCGGACAGACTCCTAGGATATCACTACCTTCTACCGGCTGCCCAGCAGCTTGTTCTCGCTGAGATCCTGTTCCGCAACCGGACCTTCCCCGAACCGCTTCAGTTTGGATAAATACTCCTGAACCACCTTCACATATGTCGAATGCGACCAGGTCAACGGCGACACGGACAGCGGCTCCCCGGTATAAGGATGGATTTGCTCGGCCAATACCCCTGACGGCAGGGCATGCCTTACGGTCCAGCGAAGCAGCTCTAACGCCTCCGACAGATCCTCCCGCCGCCCGGCTTTGGCGATCAGCCATTCCGCATACCACAGTGTGCATATATACCACGGATTCCCGGGAACCTTCCCGATATCGCTGCTGACTTGATGGTAATAATCGTTGGCATATCTGGCCATGCCGCCCACATCCGTCTGCACCCACAGATTTTGCCGCAATGCCTGCATGGTGCTGACGATTCTAGGATCATCCGCGGGGAAGAGGCCGAAATCGAACAGCGCATACATGCTGGCATCGAGTGAAAGATCGGGATCATAGGCTCCCTTGTCCTCGTTCCAATACAACGCCCGCAAAAAACGCCCTTCCCGCTCGGAGTACAGCTGCTGTTCCAATGCCTCTTTCACCCGTCCGGCGATATCCCTGTACAGCTCCCCCCTGCTAGGATCCTTGTTCGCTTCCGCGAAATTCGCCGCCGCCAGCAAGCCCGCGTGTACGGTTGACGTGGTGAAGCTGAAAACGCCGTAGCGCTCTTCCCATAAGTCGTATGAAGGCAGCGGCAATCCCGAAGCGTCACGGTAATGCACCAGAAAGTCGGCAGCCGGAATGACAAACCGCTCATAATCATCGCGGGATTCGGCCAAGCTGCCGGCCAGCCGATGATGGTGCCAAAGCGCGAAAAGCACAAGCGCCGTTTCGTCTTCCTGAATCGGCAGCTGCTTCTTGCCCTTGGCATCGACCCAGGGATGCCAGCTGGAGCCGACCGACCCGTCGGGGTTATACTTGTGCAGCAAAAAACCTTCGCTGGAAAGAGACCTTTTGCAAAAGTCGAAAAAAGGACGCGTCCAATCGTGGTATCCGGCGCGGTCCAAAGCATGCGAGATCAGCGCTCCGTCGCGGGGCCACATATAAGAATAGGTGTCCTTGGCGAATTTCATAATATCCGAATCGTTCGCGGCCAGAATCGCTCCCCGGTTGTCCATATTCGTGCGGATGATGAGCAGGCTGCGCTTGTAAAATGACGCAATGTCGTCAGGCAGCAGCTCCAATTCATGCCTGTCCTGCTGCAGCCACTGTCTCCAAAAGCTCCGAGTACGTTCTAGATAGGCTTCCGGGCCGGCCGAGCGGAGCTCTTGTTCCGACTGCTGCACTTCCCGAATATTCCTGGCGAAGATCAGCCAGAACCAGCCCTGCTTGGACCCTTGAGCCGGAACGGTCAGCTCCAATTCAATCGTCCCGTCGACCGAGCCTTGGGCAATCGGATTTCTTCCAAGCTGCCCGTCTTCGGCGTCTTTCCAGGTGCCCTGCAAACCGTTGATTTCCTTTTGCCCCGTCGCGTAGCCGTTCGGGGAGCTTTCCGACGGCCGCTCCCGCGAACCGCAGGAAAGTGAAACATATCGGTGTCCTTTGTAGAAGACGAGCGAACACAGCTCCGGATCGTAATAAACCGTATCCCCGACGGCCGTGCCGTAAAGATGCAGGTCGAGATGGAAATACAGCTTCACCTGCCGATCCCGTTCCCAACCGTTGTAAACGGTGATTTTCCGGATAAATGCATTGGACTCAATGTCGACCGCATCGTGAATATACAGGGAAATTCCGAGCGTTTCACTGCTGCATTTGACATCCGTCACCAGCGTATCCGTTTCATAGGCTGCGGTTTTGACGGCTTCGGGAGAATCGATCCAAAAAAAACCGTCCTCTGTCCATACCCCAAAATGGGAAAGATGATCCAAAGCATGGTTCTCCTGCCCGATATAGGGATAATAGATGTCCCGGATATTGCAGCCCGTGTCGAAATTGATCAGCACATTTCCGTTGCCGATAGGCATGTCGCGTGCCATGCGGTGACCACCTCCTTTCCGTCACCGCTTAATGTTCCCACAGGGGCATTCTTTATTCCAAATGCGGGGGAATCTGGAAGCCGGGCATCACCAGGACAGGCTTGATTGTAGCGCCCGTTTCCATATCATGCACAGCTTGATTCAGATCCTCAAAGTCATACATTTTCATGAGCTTGTCAAACGGCAGCCAGCCTTTGCCGTACATCTCGATCAATTGGGGAATGAAGTTCTGGGGCACACTGTTGCCCTGTATGCATCCGGTGACCGTCCGGTCATATAACATATGGTTCATATCCAGACTTACTTGAGTTCCCAAGGGAGTACCCCCGATCAGGACCGCAGTGCCGGACATCGACAAACAATCCGCGGCTTGGCGCAGAACCCCCGGCTGCCCGCTCGTATCGAGCGAACAATCGACTCCTCCATTGGTCAGATCGATGATCGCCCTTACCGGATCCCGGTCCCGCGCATTCACGGTGTCCGTCGCCCCCAGCTCGGTCGCGAGCCGCAATCGGTTTTCATGAATATCGACGGCGATGATTCTGGAGCATCCGGAGATGCGTGCGGCCATAACTGCGCTTAACCCGACCGTCCCGCATCCGAACACCGCCAATGTCGAGCCGACGGGAGGCTTGAGTTTGTTGAAAACCGCACCGCAGCCGGTTTGCACCCCGCATCCGAGTGGTCCCAACAGCTCAATCGGAATCGCCTTGTCGACTTTCACCAGGTTTCGTTCGTTAACCACAGAATATGCGGCAAAGGACGATTGGCCGAAAAAGTGCGAAACACTTTCGCTGCCGTTGTGGAGACGGTGGGAACCGTCCGGCATCTTTCCGGCAAAATTTAATTGATAGGCTCTGGAACATGCATAGGGCCTCCCTGCCCGGCAGGCCTTGCACATTCCGCATGAACTGGCGCTCAAAACGACATGATCGCCCGGTTCAACCGAGGTGACGCCTTCTCCGACCTTTTCCACGATACCGGAGCCTTCATGGCCCAGAACAGCCGGCAGCGGCACAGGCTTGCTCTGATCGCGGACACTTAGGTCCGTATGGCAAATTCCGGATGCGGCAATCCGGACGAGCACTTCATGTTCCTTAGGCGGATCGAGCCTGACGTTTTGGATTTCAAAGAGCGCCCCTTTTTCACGCACAATCGCTGCTTTGATTTGCATTGTAGAATTCCTCCTGCCGTTATCGAATTGAATTCTCTTCATTTTAACATTAGCTAAATCGGGTAAAATTTCCTGCCGAACCATACAATACGTTATACTTTTCATAATAAAATCCGATCAGGGAGTGGTCTGCCGATGAACAAATATGAGCCTGAAGAGACAATCGCCTTATTGCACAGCGAATTATTCTGGAATACCGTTTGGGCGGAGGCGGTCGAAATATTCCGGCGCAGCCATGATACCGCCCCGGATCTGATTGAAACCTGGAACCGGAGAGCGGAGGCGTTTGCCAAAAATGTACTGGGCGACAAAGGCAGGCCGAGAGTCCAAAAAATCATTCGGTGGCTGGAAAACCAGGATGTACGGCTCGAAGGCGCAAAGATTCTGGATCTCGGCGCGGGACCCGGCGCATTTACCCTGCCGTTCGCCGCAAAAGCCGATCAAGTCGTCGCGTTGGAGCCGGCCAAGGCGATGACCCGAATCCTGAGGGAGCATCTTGAGGAGGATATGAAGAATCGCGTTCGCATCGTCGAGGAACGCGGGGAGGATATTTCGATTGAAGAAAAAGGCTGGAAGCAGGCATTTGATCTGGTCTTCATCTCGATGAATCCCGGGATCAATAACTGGGAGCTGTTGGAGAAAGCCATTCTTTGCTCCAAGCAATACGTTTATGTCAGTTCATTCGCAGGCCGCAGGGACAACCGGGCGTTAATCGAGCTTTGGCCGGTTCTGTTCGGCGAAGAAATGCCGCCGTGGTCATTGGATATCATGTATATGATGAATTTGCTGTATGCCAAAGGATACGACCTGGATATCCGCATTTGGGAAGAGCGGCATGACAAATTTATTTCCACCGAGCAAGCGGTCGAAGATCTCCTCATCTACGTAAAATTATACAAAACCCATGAATTCACAGATCGCATGGAATCGCACATTCGTCAGTATGTGCTGCAAAACGCGGATGAGCACGGATTTTTGCATCAAGCGAGAACCCGTCTGGGGAAAATTCTGATCCGCCTGCCTTAGGCTTCCCCGGCTTCCCGCCGGAAAACTCCGTGCTTCCGCAATCCAATCACTTCGTCAATCCCCGGCGGATTCGTTTTGTCGAAGCTCTTCCAAATACCATTTGTACAGCGCCTGCGTCCCGCTGTCGCCTTCCCCGGAACGGGCAAGCTCCTCGTACAGCGATTTGGACAGCTCCAGACCCGGCGTCGACAGCCCCATCCTGCCGGCTTCTTCCACTGCAATGGACATGTCCTTGATGAAATGCTTGATGAAAAATCCGGGATCAAAATCGTTTCGCACCATTCTCGGAGCCAGATTGCTCAACGACCAGCTGCCCGCCGCTCCGGATTCGATGCTCTTTAGCACCCGCATCTGGTCCAGCCCGGCTCTCCGCGCATAGGCCATCGCTTCGCAAACCCCGATCATATTGGATGCAATCGCGATCTGATTGCACATCTTGGTGTGCTGTCCGGCGCCAGCGGGGCCCTGCAGCACGATGTTTTTGCCCATTGCCGCAAGGATCGGCTCGACGGCCTGAAACGCTTCCGGCTCGCCTCCGACCATTATGGTCAATCTTGCCTCGCGCGCTCCGATATCGCCTCCGGAGACGGGCGCATCCAGCGCATAAAGCTGACGCTTCTTCGCTTCATCATGAATTTTTTGCGCCAGCGACGGAGTCGAGGTCGTCATATCGAGCAAATACGTGCCGGGGCGGGCATTCTTGACAATTCCGCTCTCGCCGAGATAAAGTTCCTCCACATCCTTCGGAAAACCGGCCATCGTAATGACCGCATCCGCTTCAGCGCTAAGCTCGGCCACCGAATCCTTCCAGACCGCTCCATCGGATACGAGGTCATCCGCTTTTGATTTTGTCCGGTTATAGACCAAGAGGGGATAACCGGCCTTCAGCAAATGGCCGGCCATGCTTTTGCCCATCACACCCAATCCGATAAAACCGATCACGGTATTCTGCTTTTGCCCCATGCCGCATCTCTCCTTTTGAAAAATTCTTCTATTTTCAATAATAGTAATTATACCTTTGTCAGTGAGGACTGAAAAGATGGATCGCTTGTTATCTCATGCTCTTGTATTTCCGAGAGGGTTCATGCACAATTAAAAGAAAGTATTGGAAAGGGGGATGGAGCGTATGAAGAAAAACCGTCTGGGTACATCGGATCTGTTTGTCAGTGAAATCGGACTCGGTTGCATGTCGCTCGGAACGGATGCCGCTCGCGCCGTCAGCATCCTGCATGAAGCGCTGGATAAGGGAATCGATTTCTTCGATACCTCCGACTTGTACGATCGCGGCTTAAACGAGGAAATCATCGGCAAAGCGTTCAAAGGAAAACGTCAAAAGCTCATTCTCGCCACCAAGGCCGGCAATCGCTGGGAGGAAGGAAAAAGCGGGTGGACTTGGGATCCTTCCAAGTCCTATATCAAAGCTGCGCTCAAATTGAGCCTCAAACGGCTGCAAACCGATTATATCGATTTGTTTCAACTGCACGGCGGCACCCTCGATGATCCGATCGATGAAACGATCGAAGCGTTTGAGGAATTGAAATCGGAAGGCTGGATTCGCGAGTACGGCATCTCATCGATCCGTCCGAACGTCATCCGCGAATATGTCAACCGCTCGAATATCGTCAGTGTCATGAGTCAGTACAGCATACTGGACCGCAGACCGGAAGAAGAAATCCTTCCTCTGCTGCATGAACACGGCATCAGTCTGATTGCCCGGGGACCGGTAGCCAAAGGGATTTTGTCGCAACGGTTCAGTGAAAAAGCCGATCAGGGCTACCAGGATTACCAGCCGGAGGAGCTGACGGAACTTGTCCAAAAGCTGTCCCCGCTGACAAACGAAACCCGCAGCTTGGCCCAATTGGCCCTGCGCTTTCCCCTGTCGCATCCCGCAGTCGCCGCCGTGATCCCCGGAGCAAGCTCCATCAGTCAATTGGAGCATAATCTCGCAGCGGGCAATCTGCCCCCGCTTACCGAGGATGAACTGGATTTGATCCGCAGGCACAGCAAAGCCAACCGGTATTCCGCTCACCGATAACGCCAATCGGTAATAAATATTTTGCTCGCAGGGCAGCACAACGTCCACGGTGGTGAAATCAAATATGGATTTTCCCACAACGTCTGCTTGACCTTGCGAGCCAAACAGCCTCCGGCCGGCATCGTTGATAAATACGATAATTCCCGCGCTGTGCACGATCATCGGCTCGGGAGACAGTTTCAGCAGACGGCGGTACCGAAGGTCTTTCTCGTACAAGGTTTCCTCCGAAAGCCTGAGTCCCCGCATGTCCGCATATATTAATCACGACGGACGGCTTATTCTGAAAAACAGCCGATAACGCGCGTACCTCCACATCAATTACGGCCTGATCGATTCTTATCAGCCTCGTTGCTGCAGGTTCGACAAGCCCCTCCCCGTACCGAAACCGCTCGAGCAGCTTCCTTAAAGAATGGATGTCCTCCCGGTAAACAAACCGAAAGACAGATAGACCCATTAACTGCTCCGCATTATCAGACCCGATCAATTCCGCTGCGGCGGTATTGGCGAACACGATCTCCTCTCCGGCAAAATAATTCGTCTTGAGGGCTTAGGCATTTTGTCGCAGCCATAATCTCTTGCTGTCCGGCATAATATGGTAACAAGGACATTTCCGAAGAAAGGCAGGGTTGCCATGACAGCGATCGGAATATTCTTAATATGGATGCTTTCCTTTTTGGCCATGTTCTGGGTATGGAGCGACGCTTCGGCCAGACGGGGCGCCAATATCGGATGTTTATGGGCGCTTGTGGTGCTGATCCTGGGCCCAATCGGGTTCATTGCCTACTTGATCGTACGTAACTCGGATTGACATCAGCCGGTTGATGTTTTTTTGAAACTGCGAAATCGTCAAATCATTTAATTCCGGAAATCCCTGATCCAAAGCAATGGTTTTGCCGTCAAGCATGGGATAAACCCCCTGCCAGCCTCCGACGATTTGCATAAATCGGGTTCCCGGAACAGCTTTGAGAAAACAGATATACTCGCCGTCGGCCAAAGCTCCCGGATACTTGTCGTTCAACGGATTCGTCGGTAGAGGAAGCGGGTCAAGGCCGGTTGACAGCACTTCAATCCTCCGATGCGGCTGCCCTTTGATCATTTTCAGAACATCCAACGGTTGAATATAATTCACGAGCTTATATCGGTCGATTTTTGTATTCGTGGAAACCTCCCGAATCGGACTGCCCAATTTTCCATAGGCGATTATCGTTGAATGACGAACCAATGCCTCGAGACTTGTCTCCGGACGCACTTGGATAATCAATTGCGACAAACTGGGTTGACCATATACCGGAAAACATACCGTCAAGAACACACTGATGACAGAAATAAGACTTATTGCGTTTTTCACAAATACCCCTCCAATATTTAGCAACACAAATAGTCTGATTGGAGAAGAGTCATTTTATGCACGAAATAACGATAATTTCATGAGAAAATCGGGCTTTCGACAAAAATATTATCGACCTTCACCCATGAACCGACAGCAACTGATAGCACAATTCATTAAAATAGGTAGCAAGATGACCAAATTTGGATACATCAAAAATGAAATCAGGGTGATTTCGATGAACGCTGACGGTACATTTACAATTTTATGGAATTTTATCGGGTTGATTTTGTTCTTATTGACGATATCAGTTACAATTTGGGGTTTAATTGATGCGGGAAAGAGAACGCTTGTGACGAAAATCCCATTGGAGCCCCGTTATCCGAAAACGAAAAAAATCAAGGCCGATAAAATCACTTTGCAGCCGCAGGAATTCCTTATTTCAAAAAATGAAACGATCGAAAAGTCCGGTGCTGCCGAATCGCGTTACATGAATTAAATATCCATGAATGCCGCGAATTTGTTTGCCAGATTATTTAGTGCAGCTATATAATAATATAAGTGGTAGAAACTTCAAGCGCTTATCGAAAGTATGTCGGGCATCTTCCAAAGGCGGGAATATACTCATGATTCGATCCAATAAACACTACTTGCTGCTGATCACGATTGCATTGGGGACGCTGCTGAATCCGTTAAATTCTTCCATGATTTCCGTAGCCCTCACACGAATCCAAGGGAATTTCCATCTGTCATTCTCCGATGTTTCCTGGCTTATTTCCACGTTTTATTTGGCCAGTGCGATTGCTCAGCCGGTTTTGGGAAAGCTAGGTGATTTTTTCGGCAGGAAGCGATTATTTTTGCTGGGTCTCTCTCTGGTCGCCGCAGCATCGATGCTGGCTCCTTTTTCCCCTAATTTAGGCACTTTGATTACGCTTCGCGTAGTTCAGGCCATCGGCAGCGCAGCCTTGTTTCCATCCGGAATGGGCATCATTCGCAATGTCGTCACCGAAAATCAAGCGCGGGCAATAGGGATCCTGTCGGTTTTCTCTTCCACCGCAGCGGCATTCGGTCCTTCCATCGGCGGATTTCTCATCCATTGGGCTGACTGGCCCGCCATTTTTTTGGTCAATTTCCCTTTTATCATTGCTTCATTTACATTAGCAATCTTCGTGCTGCCCAAAGACTCTGTGCATGAACAAAAGGCCGCCAATCTCGATATTTCGGGAATCCTGTTATTTTCCGGCACGATCATAAGCTTCCTGCTATTTTTGCTGTCCCTGGACAGCGGTTTTAACGGATGGGATCTAGCTTTGGGAATCGTGTTTGCGTTTCTTTTCTACATCAACGAATCCCGCTCCCGAAATCCCTTTATCGATCTGAGAGCACTGACCTCAAACAGCAATGCGGCGTTGGTCTATCTTCAATTCATCCTGGTGAACGTGATTTTCTATTCGATTTTCTTTGGCGTTCCCGCATATTTGCAGAAAGCCGCCCATTTCAATGCCCAAACGACGGGCTTGATCATGCTGTCCATCGCCGGATTCGGCGTAGTGATAGTTCCTTTGGCGGGACGCTGGATCGATCGCAGCGGACCCAAGCCGGTGCTGATTACGGGATCGATCATTACGATCATTGGCACACTGATGCTGCAGTTGATTCAAGATTCCTCCACTGCCGCTGCGATTTTTGGCTTGTTGTCCGTTCTTGGACTGAGCGTGGGGTTCAACAATCTGGGACTGCAAACCGCTCTGTATACCTTTGTGCCGCGTTCGGAAACCGGTGCGGCTTCCGGGTTATTCATGACTTCGCGGTATTTCGGCACCATCCTGTCGTCCAGTCTGCTCGGCATGATTTTTGCCTCCCATATCTCCGCAAGCCGCTTTCACCTGATCGCAACGGTTTGCGCCGTAATCGGAACAATCGTCCTAATGCTGTCGGTACGCATGCCCAATCGAAAATTGGCCGAGAAAACCGGATAATTCCCGGAACTCCTTCTCCCTCCACAATATAGGCCAACCCATCACTGACAATCATCTTATGCAAAAGACCTCTGCGATGCATATTGTATTTTTGAGAGTCGATTTGCAAAGGAGGGGAAAAAATTGGCTAAGAAAATCCAAAAAAACCACTCACAGAAGCAAGTGAAGATAAAAGCTTTTGTACCCTATGAGGTTGATTATGCGTGCGGTTACGATTGGTTTCCATACTATTATTACGGTTATCCGTATTGGTATTAATAGGGTAGAATACATCAGGACAGCGGCTTCCGCTGTCCTGATGTCTTGCCATGCCCTCGGGATTTAGCCTTGCTTCAAATCGATGACCGTGTTGAACAAGGAGGGGAAACCGTCAATCCTGCATTCCACCGTATCTCCGTTGCGGATCGCGGCGGCCCCCGGTGTCCCTGTCGAGATGATATCCCCGGGCAGCAGCGTCATCACCTGAGAATGAAACGCCACCAGATACAGCGGGTTGAACGTCATATGCGCCACAATGTTCTCCCGGCAGACGCTTCCGTTAATGACTGTAGCCACCTTTAAACCGAACAAATCAGGCACTTCATCCGGCGTCAAGAGTTCAGGTCCAAAGCTGAAAAACGTGTCAAAGCTTTTGGAACGGGTCAGGAACCTCGGATTTTTCTGCAGGATATCCTCTGCGGTCATATCAATAATTGCGGTGAATCCCGCTATGACATTTAGCGCTTCCCGTTCGGAAATGTTTTTGCACTCCTTACCGATGATAACGCCCAGTTCAGCCTCCGCCGTCGTGCGCTCCGATTGCCGCGGGATCTCAATGGTATCCCCCGGCCCGATAATCGTCGTATCCGGCTTCATAAAGCTGGCCGGCTCCTGATCGGGGGCCTGTTCGTGAAGGTCTGCGGCATGCGCCACATAATTCAAGCCGATTCCCCATATTTTGCGGGGATGCCGGTACAATGGGGCAAACTCCAGCCCGTCTTTGCGCATCCACAAGGAATCCATTCCCTCAAGCGCGGCCTTACCTTGCCCCTTATACCACTGAAGCAGCGCCTCCCATTGTCCCGAAGCTATCAATTCGAACAAATCTGTCGGCCAGCTTTGCTTCATCGCCTCGTTCACGTTCCGAAGCATTGCAACCCCACGCTCAGTTACCAATCCGGCCGTTTCGATTCCATTCAGCTTGACTGCGGCTAAACGCATGCCTGCTTCCTCCTTGCATCCCAAATTTGCTTGACTGCACGAGCCCTAACTCAATGGTGAGCAACACGATTTTCAAGCAGCTTGCCGTTTGCCTGCCGCTTGTTAAGCAGCAATACAATCACAAAACCGACGAACCCGATCAAAGAGGTGATCAATCCGGGATAAATCAGCAGCAGTGCGCTGGCAAACGAAACGCCACGCAACGGAATGGAAAGCCGTTCCCGAAAAAATCCCTCCATCGCGATCGCAAGAAGAAATACGCCGAGCACGGATGTCACGACGATCATGACGATGTGCGCAATATTGGTGTCAATCATCAGCATGCTGGGAGCAAAGACGAACATGAACGGCACGATAAATCCGGCAACCGCCAGGCGCACAGCCTGAAAGCCGGTCTTGTTGGGATCCCCGCCGCTGATTCCGGCGCCCGCAAAGGCCGCCAGGGCAACCGGCGGTGTAATGTTGGCAAAAATTCCAAAGTAAAATACAAACATGTGCGCGATAAAGATGGCGTTGTCGCTGTTGCCCGCAAGCTGTGTGAACAGCGGAGTTTGCAGCAGGATCGGAGCAGCCATCGTGCTTGTGATGATATACGTCGGAATACTCGGCAGGCCCATGCCCAGCACGATCGACGCAATCATCGTGAAGGACAGGGTGATCAGCAGCTGCAGCAGCGGCGAGGCAACGTGGCTCCCCAAAGCGACGATGCCGTTGGCCACATTCAAAGCAACGCCCGTCAAGGTGGCGATGCCTACAATGATCCCTACTGCGGCGCAGGCCATGGCAACAGATATGGTCGTTTTGGCGCCGCCCTCCAAAGCGGCCTTGAACTCTTTAAATCCGACTTCCTCCGTAACCGGAATGCGCAATTTTCTGCGAAGCAAATTGATCAGCAAAGGCACTGCGATAATGACCAGAATGGTCATCCAGTCGGTGTTGGCGCTTGCGGCAGGCCCCCCCGTGACAAAAGCCCAGACGGGATCTCGGAAAACCAAAAGGAGCAGCACCGGGATAATGTATTGAAGCAATTTGATGCTTCCCGAAATGATGATCGTCGCCATGATCGACCAGAAAGCGGCAAAAAACGGCGTCCTTCCGGAAAAGAGCAAATACAGCAGGATCATCATGGGAACCAGAAGATGGCCGCGCTGGGCGATGACTTCTTTGACCGAAGGCAGCTCGCTTTTCGGGATGCCTGTCAAATCCTGCTTGCCCGCCCGGAAATGCACCTGCAGCAGAACGCCCAAATAATACAATAAGGCGGGTATAATGCCGGCCAGAATGATCTTCGTATACGGAACCGATAAATTTTCCGCCATGATGAATGCCGCTGCACCCATGATCGGCGGCAGGATTTGTCCCCCCACACTGGCCGCGGATTCGACGGCTCCGGCGAAATTTTTGTGATACCCGACTTTTTTCATTAACGGGATCGTGAACGCGCCGGTGGTGACCACGTTAGCTACCGCAGAGCCGTTAATGGAACCCAGGAAAGCGCTGGCCAGTACGGCAACCTTGGCCGGCCCGCCTTTTGCCGAGCCTGCCATCGCCAAGGCCAAATCGTTGAACAGACGGCCCATCCCCGATTTTTCCAAAAAAGCCCCAAACAGTATGAACAAAATGATGTAGCTGGCGGAAACGCCGATCGCCTCTCCCAAAATCCCTTCCGTAATATAGACAAGATGGGAAGTCATCGCCTTCAGATTATTAAGCAGGATGATCCCGTTCAATTTCGGATAAACCGACAATTTGGCGTAAATCCCGTAAATCAGAAAAGCAATCGCCAGAATCGGCATCCCCCAGCCCGTGACCCGGCGGGTGGCGTCGATCACGAATAAAATCACCAAGATTCCAACGGCAAAATCAAGATTATTGATTGCGCCCCCGTCATTGACGATCCGGTCCGCCGTCACAAACATGTAAATTCCCAATCCGAAAGATATTGCAGCCGTAATGATATCATACAGCGGAAGACGGTCCCGCCTCGATTTTTTGGAAAAGGGGTACAACAAAAAAGCGATCGTCATCAACGTGTACAAATGAATGCTCCGCTGCTTGATGTTGACCAATGGCCCGACAAAGGAAGTATATAAATGGAACAGGGTCAACGCGATCGCAAGTACGGAAATAATGATGAGGACAGGCTTCTTCAAGGATGTCCGCGTGACCGATTCACGGTCGTATTTCTCCAGTACCGAAGTTTCATCTACACTATTATTCATAACGTTACCTCGATTCAATAAAAACTTTATACAGCGCCAAAACAAGCGGATGCTTTTTTACGGCAAAATGATAAGGAGTTTCCTGCGGCGGACGGGATAAAACCAGCTTCTGTCCGTTCACCATCAGACGGTGGTTCGTGTCGTCTCCGGCCAGCAAATCCAATTCGCCGATGAACCGATGAATCCCCACCATATAAACCCAGCCGTCCTTCAAAAATGAACCGGTGCCGACATCGCTCGGGACTCCGGCCCCAAACGTCTTGAACCGGGTCGATTCCAAATAGATAGTACCCTGTTCGATGCGAAAAAACTCCTCCCAATCTTCCTTTTCCACGGAATGGGTCCAGCGAATCGAAAAGTCTGAGCCCTCATGCACAAGCAAAGCGTATTGCAGCTGCCCGTTCGTTGAAACCTCCAATGTTTTCAAGGGAAAAAGGGCCATCAAGAGCAACATGATGGCCGCGATAGAACTCCAAACTTTACGTCTTCTCATTTTTATCTAGTTGGTCTTGGCATATTATTTTAACAAGCCTTTTTCCTCATAGAACTTCTTCGCGCCCGGATGAAGAGGTGCAACCAGATTTTTCCCCATATCATCCCGGTTGAAATCCTTCAAAGCGCCGACAGCAACTTGATCCGTACCCAGATAATCGTAGAAGCTCTTGGTCATCTCATAAACGACGTCGTCGCTGAGATCCTTGCTGACGATGAGCATATTTTTGATCGCCACCATCTTTACATCATTCGGTAGATTGTATTGTTTGTTATCGCCTTTGGGAATCGTGAATTCTTCGTAGAACGGATACGCTTTGATCAGGTTCGCGGCAACCTCGCCGTCAATCGGGATCAGCTCGATATCCATCGATTGCTGCAAATCGGTGATATTGCTGTTCGGTACCCCGGAGGTAAAGAAGGCGGCGTCCATATTTCCGTCTTTCATTTTCTGCACACTGTCGGCATAGCCTGTATGGTCAACCATGGCAAGGTCTCCATACTGCAATCCGGCTGCGGCCAGCACCTTCTTGGCGCTTTGCTCCACTCCGGAACCGACTTCGCCTACGCCAACCTTTTTCCCTTTCAGGTCGGCGACGCTGTGAATGCCGCTTTTTTTCGTGACGACCAGCTGAACGACATTGGGATACAAACCGGCCATACCCATAATATCAACTTTGCCGTCCTTGAAATTGCCGGTGCCGCTAACCGCATCATAGGCAACGTCGCTCATGACGATGGCGACTTGATTCAGACCGTCGCGGATATTTTGAATGTTTTTCACCGAGGCTCCGGTGGCTTCCACCGTCACGCTATCAATCAGATCGCTCTTTTCAAAAAGCGTTTTTAGAGCTCCGCCGATCGGATAATAAGTTCCGGAAGTGCCTCCTGCCCCGAAAACCAATTTTACCTTTTGTACGGTTTTCGCCGGTGCTGCCGTATCCTTCGGAGCATCGGCGGCGGCTCCTCCATTGGTCTCTTTTGGCGCCGCTTGGTTATTGTTGCCGCAGGCAGCCAAAGAGAAAACAAGTAAAATGGAAAGCATTGCCGTGATAATCTGTTTGGTTCTCATTAAAATAACCCCCTGTTTAATTTTGGTTTGTCTGCAAAGGCAAAATTTGAATTCCCTGCTCTTGGAAATACTGAATGGCTCCAGGGTGAAACGGAACGGTAACTCCCTTCTGACATTCCTCCAGCCGAATGTCCTTGGCTGCCAGATGCGCTTGCTTCAACCCGTCCAAATGCTCGAACAAGGTTTTGGTAATCGCATATACCGTCTTGTCGGGAAGGTCCTCCCTCGTCAGCAGCAAATTTGTAATCGCTGCGGTGGGGACATCTTCCTGACCGGCATATGTCCCTTTGCGGATGCTATCGGCATAGTAATAAGGATATTTTTGGGAAATCCCCGCAATGATTTCCGCGGAAACGGGCAAAAACTGCAGATTACCCTTTCGGCTTAACTTCATGACCGCGTCATTGGGCAGGCCGGAAGTCAAAAATGCCGCGTCAATATCCCCTTTTTCCAATTCCGCTACCGAATCTCTATAGGACAAATGACGCGCTTCCAAATCGTCATATCCCAATCCGTAAGCCTCCAGAATCGTCCGCGCATTCACTTCGGTCCCCGAGCCGACGTCTCCGACACCCACCCGCTTTCCTCTCAGCTCATAAATCGAGCGGATTTTTTTGCTGCGCAAAGTGATGACATGCACGAAATTCGGATAAAGGGAAGTGATGGTCCGCAGAGAACTGCCGTCAGTCTGCTTCATTTGTCCCTGGTAGGCGAATGAGGCGATGTCCGCCATGACAAACCCCAGCTCCGAATGCCGCTGAATCAACAGCTCCAGATTTTCGACGCCCCCTCCGGAAGATCGGACGGAAGCCTGGAAACCGGGCATGTTTTTGTTGATCAGATCGGCCAATCCGTTGGCAACGGCAAAATACGGACCGGTCGTCCCCCCTGTTGCAATGGAAATCACCGTTTCATTCAAGGGGACCCGAACGGGCTGATCGGAATCGCCGCAACCGCTTACAACCAGCAAAAATACCAAGCTCAACGACAAGCCTTGGAATATACGAAAAAGTCTCGGCCGCATGGAATTCACCTCATCGAGAATGGTAGGCATCGCGACGAAATAACTTCGAGGAACTGATTTCATCGCGAGCCCTTTATCACTTCTTGGCATGAGGTTTTTGCAGACAACGAAAACTGATAGCAAAAACCATGCCAACTTTGAAAAGTGTTCGAAATGCCGGCTTGCACACTTGATTTCTTATACTTCACTTGACCGATAGCGGAACAAAATTCCGGTTTCCGGGGATGAAGGGGAAAAAACTGCCGCTTTCAATGAGTAAGTGAATTCATCTCGAACTCCTTTAACTTCTGTCTCAATCCCCGCTCGCTGATCGACAGGATCTCCGCGGTTTTTTTTCGGTGTCCGTTCATCCTGTCGAGCGTATGCAGAATGATTTTTCGTTCCGCTTCCTGAAGAGAAAGGCCGAAGGGAATGTAAATGCCTTCACGTTCAGCTGACGTTTCCTGCAGATCATCCGGTGAATCTCCCGCCCTGGCTAGTTCGATGATTTCTCTCGGCAAATCGCTTATTTTCAAGTTAAAACCGACACACAGCGCCACAGCACGTTCGATGATATTGGAAAGCTCCCTGACATTGCCTGGATAATCGTAATTCAGCAGCACTTTCATTGCGGTCGGTTCCACCCCCTGAATTTCCCGTTTCAACGTTCGATTATACTTTCCGATAAAATAGCGGACCAATTCGGGAATATCCTCTTTTCTTTCCCGCAGAGGGGGAATGTGAATGGGGATGACGTTCAAACGGAAAAACAGGTCATCGCGAAAATTCCCTTTTTTGATTTCATTCTTCAGATCGCGGTTCGTGGCCGCAATGATGCGTGTATCCACCTCGATGCCGCGGGTGGATCCCAGCGGAGTAACCGTCCTTTCCTGCAGTGTCCGCAACAATTTTGTCTGCAGGTTGATCGGCATTTCCCCGATTTCATCGAGGAACAGGGTTCCTTTGTGAGCAGCGGCAATTTGCCCTTCTTTCGAATGGGTTGCGCCGGTGAACGCTCCTTTTTCATAACCGAACAATTCGCTCTCCAAGAGATGCTCCGGAATTGCGGCGCAATTGAGTCCGATAAACCGCTGGCCGCCGCGCTGCCCCCGATAATGGATCGATTTGGCGACCAGCTCTTTTCCGGTCCCGCTTTCGCCGCTGATGAGCACCGTCGAATCGATATCCTTGATTTTCTCGATCATGACGTAAATATGTTCAACCGCTTTGCTTTTTCCGATGATTTGCTCATCGCTCGATTGCTCCCGGAACTGCTGTCTCAGCAATTGAAACTGCTCGCTCAGGGTTTGGAATTCCAAGGATTTCTCGAATATCAGCTTAAGCTCTTCCGTATGAATCGGTTTTTCGATATACGAATAGGCTCCCAATTTCATCGCCCGCAATGACGATTCAATGTTTCCATATGCCGTCATGACAATAATATGGGCTTTCGGGTTCAATTTTAACAGCGGTTGAATGAAATCGATGCCGTCTTCGCTCCCGATTCGGTGGTCCAGCAGGATCAATTGGCTGGAATGCCGCTTCATATATTCCAATCCAGCGTAAGGATCGGTCGTGGAATATACGTCGAATTGATCTTCAAACGCATATTTGAGTGAAGAACAAATGGCTTCCTCATCGTCAATGATTAACAGCTTCGCTTTATTCATTCCGCACTTCCTCCTTTAACGGCAAGCTCAGGATCACCTTCGTTCCTTTCCCCGGCTTGCTCTCTACCTGCAAATCGCCGTTGTTTTCTCTCATGTAGTCCAAGCTGAGCGATAATCCCAAGCCCGTTCCGTGTGTTTTGCTGGTGTAGAAGGGCTCGAAAATTTTGCCGAGCTCTGCTTCACTGATCCCCTTGCCGTTATCTTCAATCGTGATGATCAACTGTCCGTCAACCGCCTCCGAGCTGCAGACGATTTGTCCTCCCCGATCAAGGGCATCGACCGAATTCAAAAGCACATTGACTGCCACCTGTTTGAACAGCCCGTAATCGGCATAAACCTGATGATCAGGATCAATCCGGTCAATCAACGCAATTTCCTTTTGGGCAAACGATGATTTAAAAAGCGGAAAAATCGAGTCAAAGCATTGGGAAACTTGGAAAACTTCCTTTTTTGCCGTCTGCGGTTTCGCATAATCCAGCAGGTCCGACACAATCCGGTCCAGTCTCGTGATTTCACTCGGCACGAATTTGGAAACCTCCTCGCGAAATTTCGGATTTTCGAATTTGTGCGGGATCAGTTCAACAAACGCTTTGATCGATGTCAAAGGATTGCGGATTTCATGCGCAATGCCGGCAACGAGGTGACCCAAGGCCTGCATTTTTTCTTTATGGATCAATTGGCTGCGCAATTTCTGTTCTTCTTCGATTTTTTCTTCCAGAAGCCGGTTCATTTGCTCGAGCTCCTTGGTTCTGCGGTACACTTCCGATTTTAATCTGCGGTTCCAACGCAGCGAGAAATACAAGTACAGCAACAGGCCGATGAATACCGCGCTCATGATCCGAATGATGAATTGGAGGCGTTTGGAAAGTTGGGCGCTGGCTTGTCCGAACCATTTGTTGTAGATGGTCTGAAACTGCTGATTGGCTCGAACCTGAATCAAGCCCTTGTTGATCAATTCCAAAAAAGCTTCGTTTCCCTTGTAGGTAGCCAGGGCGTAATCACTCGGCAAAATGAGCGTATTGACGACTTTGTATTGTTCTTGCAGATGATTCCCTTTAAGGAGGAACTCGATATACTGCGAATTCCCCAAAAATGCATCCGCACGCCTCAGCTGCAGCAGACGGAATGCGTTCCCCTGATCCTGAGCAACGATCACTCTGACACTGCGGACGTTCTGAAGCAGATCCAAAGCCACATCACCCCGTTCCACGGCAACCACCTTATTCCCCAAATCTGCCATAGATTCGATCGATTCATTATTCTCCGGGACAATCAAGCTGTGGGAAACCGTCATGAACGGTTCGGAAAATTCAAATACATTGCTTCGTTCGGCTGTATATTTCAATCCGGCAACGGCATCCACCCGGCGGCTTTTCAAAGCTTCCATCGCATCGTATAAGTTCATCGGCACCCATTCAATCTCCATCTGTTCTTCCTTGGCAATTTGATTCAGCAAATCAATGACAAAACCGGACGGCTTCTGTTCATTCACGAATTGAAAAGGATAAAATCGATTGAGGTATGCGATTCGATACACATTCGGCAATTGGGAGTTTGCGCCGACGGTTTCCGCGAAGTTCAAGGAAATCCAGACCAATACCAAAATCAAGCTTAGAAATACTGGACGAGAACGCATCTGGTTCCCCCTTCGATAATTTACAGACAAGCCCATCCCTATCATACCATAGGTCCATCCGGTAACGGGACTTCTAAAAAATTCAAATCGATTCTGGCATATTATTTAGTATAGCTATATAATTTAACTAAGGCGCGGTGAAAGGAGGGTTTCGATGGAAAATCAGGAAGTGCTTGAACAATTCATCGCTTATCTTCAGAACCTTAATCGCTTTATGCGGGCCAGCGCTTTCGACGCCGATACGCATCAGATTACCCGTGTCCAGTGGCTGCTGCTCCGCCATCTGCATCGCAAGGGCACGACCTCCATCGGACATTTGGCCAAGCATTTGGATGTGCGGCCTAGCACCATGTCGCAGATGATTGACCGTCTGGAAAAAACGGACCTCGTTTGCAGGAAAACGGATCTTCAAGACGCCCGGTTCAAAAAAGTGAGATTGACCTCCAAGGGACTCTCCATGATCCGACAGGTTGAATCGCTGTGGCTGGAGGCGCTGTCGAATCCGTTCGGGCATTTGTCCACGGAGGAGAAGCACGCGCTGCTGCATTTACTGGCAAAGCTGAATGATAATTTACCGAAAAGAGGAGGATTCGAATGAATGAAATTGCCGTTCGCGTTAATCAATTGTCCAAGCGCTTCGGCGATCTTCAGGCCGTCAATAACGCCAGTTTCAACGTCTTCCGGGGAGAATGCTTCGGATTGTTGGGTCCCAATGGAGCCGGGAAATCGACAACCATCAAAATGATGACGACCCTGCTTACCCCGGACGGCGGGACGATCGAGATCGGCGGATATTCCTGCGCCCGGCAGCCCTCACGGGTCCGGGAAATCATCGGATATGTCCCTCAGGCGATCTCCGTGGATGGTGTGCTGACCGGCTATGAGAACCTGCTGATTTTCGCCAAGCTGTTCGGACTGTCCAAACCGGGACGCAACGCCCGGATCGCTGAGATCCTTCACATGCTTGACCTTGAGGAAGCGGCCGGTCGGCAGGTGAAGACCTATTCCGGGGGGATGATCCGGCGTTTGGAAATCGGGCAGGCGATCCTGCACCGGCCGCAGGTGCTGTTCCTTGACGAGCCGACCGTAGGCTTGGATCCGGTCGCCCGGAAATCGGTGTGGAACCATATCGAACAATTAAGGCGGCAATTCGAGATAACCGTTATTCTGACCACACATTACATGGATGAAGCGGAATCGATGTGCTCAACCATCGCCATCATGAGCAAGGGGGAAATAGCCGCCATCGGAACGCCGGAACAGCTGCGCGGCCAAATGGGGAATCCTGAAGCAAGCATGGATGAGGTCTTTACTTATTTTGCAGGCAAATTCGATCATCTGCAAGGAGGGATGAAGGATGTCTCTCGAAGCCGCCGCACCGCCAAACGGCTCGGTTAAAAGACGAAATCCGGCGCTCTTGTATCTGCGTCATGTCGCCACGATCATTGAACTGGAATCGCGAAAGCTGCGCAAGGACCCGGTGGAACTGCTGATGCGCGGCATTCAACCAGCACTGTGGCTGCTAATCTTCGGGCAAGCCTTCAGCCGAATCCGCGGCGTTCCGACGAACGGGTCGGACTACATGCAGTTTCTCACCCCGGGTATCCTGGCCCAATCGGTCACCTTCATTTCGATCTTTTATGGAATCTCGATCATTTGGGAGAAGGATATGGGCTTGCTGCAAAAATTTCTGTCGACCCCCATCCGCAGATCGGCCTTGATCCTGGGCAAAATGCTTTCCGCCTCCATGCGTTCGATCGGCCAGGCGGCAATGATCCTGCTGCTCGCCCTGCTGATCGGCGTGCGCTTGGATTGGAGCATTCCGCATTTGGCGGGCATGCTGATTTCCGTGATTCTCGGCGCCGCATTTTTCGCCGGGCTGTCAATGGTGCTCGCCTCCTTGGTGCGGACAAGGGAACGTATGATGGGAATCGGACAACTGATCACCATGCCGCTCTTCTTCGCATCCAACGCCCTTTATCCGATTTCGATCATGCCGGCCTGGTTGAAGGTCTTCGCCTCAGTCAATCCGATGAGTTACCTGGTCGACAGCTTGAGAGGCTTGCTTCTTGTATCCTATCAAGCGAATTTGCCGCTCGACTGGGGAGTGCTGCTGCTCGCATCCGGTTTGATGCTGGGGATTTGCACGTTTTTGTATCCGAGAATCGCCGATTAACCATCAGCCTCAGTCATTGTCACACCGCGGCTGTGCCGCGCAGATAGAATTTCGGCTGTTTCTGAATGAGAAAACCTTTATCGAGGACTTTTCAGTGATGAGCGACCGCGTACAGCGAAAGGTTTTATCGCCAATCAGGAAGCTCGTTTTCAATCCCGAAAACTTATACTTTCTGATGTGGCAAAAATAGGAAATTCACTCTCGCTTAAAAATCAAAATATATGCAGTTCACTCAGGAGCTCTTCGAAAAGAAACTGATCTTGACAATAAATGGATAACCATGCCGGGCACTCCGCGCTATCAGCAGTCCCTTTTAATGGATAATTGACCTTCATGCATAACCCACCTCCAATTGTAGGAATAACACAATAAAAAGGATTATGCTATGAAAAAAATCACTCATAGACTCCCGCAACACGTCTGCTTTGTGGTCAATTCCGGTTAAAGATAACCAGCTTCAGCTCGGTCATTTCCTCAATCGCGTACTTCAGGCCTTCCCGGCCGCTGCCGCTTTCCTTGACCCCGCCATACGGCATATGGTCGACGCGGAAGGTCGGGATATCGTTGATGATGACGCCGCCGACCTGCAGCTTCTCAGCCGCATCGAATGCCGTGTGGACATTGTTCGTGTACACGCCGGCCTGCAAGCCGTATGGCGAATCATTGACCAGCTCGATCGCTTCGTCTACGGAAGCAACCTTATTCACCAGCACAATCGGGGCGAACACTTCCTGACAGGACACCTTGACGCTCAGATCGACGTCAAGCAGGACGGTCGGATTCAGCATATTACCGTTCGCTTCCCCGCCAGTTGCCACTTTCGCTCCCTTGTCAACGGCTTCCTGAATCCAATCCAGCGATCTGGTTACATCCCCCGGCGTAATCATCGCAGACACATCGGTCTGCTCATCCAAAGGATCGCCCAGCTGCAGCGTGCGGGTCGCCTTCACAAACTTTTCCACGAAGTCTTCGTAGACTTCTTCCACAACAAAAATCCGCTGCACGGAAATGCACACCTGGCCCTGGAAGGAAAAAGCTCCAGTGACGCAGCGGGGAATGATTTTATCGAGATCGGTATCCTTATCGACGATCACCGCAGAATTCGAGCCGAGCTCCAGAATCACCCGCTTCAGTCCCGCGCGATTGCGGATACCGATGCCGACGCCGGGGCTTCCGGTGAACGTGACGACCTTCACTCTCGGGTCCTCGACGATTCGGTTGCCGATCGTCCGCCCGCTCCCGGTCACAACATTGAAGGCGCCTGTCGGCACGCCCGCCTGCTCGAGCAGCTCCGCCAGGAAGAATGCGGAAAGCGGAGTCTGCGATGCCGGCTTGAGCACGATTGTATTTCCTGAAGCAAGCGCCGGGCCGACTTTATGCGCAACCAGATTCATCGGAAAGTTGAACGGCGAGATCGCGCCGACGACCCCCAACGGCTCGCGGACCGTATAAGCGACGCGACCTTCTCCTCCGGGCGCGGCGTCCAGCGGCAGCGTTTCCCCGTGAATGCGCTTGGCTTCCTCGGCGGCGAAACGGTAGGTTTGAATCGTCCGTCCGATCTCCGCCCTTGCCGTTTTGATCGGCTTGGCTGCTTCCAGCGCAATGATTCTTGCCGCTTCCTCCTGCCGCTCCTCCAACAAATTCGCCAGCTTATTCAAGATGGCAGCCCGCTGATGGGCCGGCATTTTGGCCATCGCAAGCCTCGCCTGATGCGCGGCTTCTATCGCCGCATCCGCCTCCTGAACCGTCGCTTGCGGAATTTGGGCAATCTCCTCTCCCGAGTACGGTGCATATAACGGTGCATATTCGCTGCCTTCTACCCATTTCCCGCCGATAAATAAATGTTTCTTCATATTAATTCCTTCCCCCATTAATTATCTGATAGTTCAACCAGCACCTCTTCAATAATATCCAGCCCCTCAGCCAACTGATCATCGGTGATCACCAAAGGAGCCAACAAACGAATCACATTGCTGTACAATCCCGCGCTCATGACGATCACACCCCGTCGGGTGCATTCCTGAATGAACTGGCCGGTCATTTCCTTGTCGGGAGCTTTACTCGTCTTATCCTTGACCATCTCGAACGCGCACATCGCCCCGAGCCCGCGCGCCCCCCCGACAAACGGGAAACGCGCTTCAAACGCCCGGAAGCGTTCCATAATTTGACCGCCGATCACATCGGCTCTTTCAGGCAATTGGTCCTGCTCCATCATCTCAATGACCGTTAACCCCGCCACACATCCGAGCGGGCTCCCCGCATAGGTGCCGCCGATTTCCCCGGGGTTCGGCGCGTCCATGATTTCCGCCCTGCCGGTCACCGCGCTGATCGGAATGCCGGCCGCAATCGATTTGGACATCGTCATTAGATCCGGAATCACATCATAATGTTCCAGGGCAAACATCTTGCCCGTCCGGCCAAAGCCGGTTTGCACTTCATCTGCGATCAGCAGGATTCCGTATTTGTCGCAAATCCGGCGAATCCCCTGCATGAACCGTTTCGAGGGAATGACAAAACCGCCTTCTCCCTGAACCGGCTCCAGAATGATCGCCGCCACTTCATCGGCCGGAACCTCACCCAGAAAGAAGTCCTCAAAGCTTTGAAGAATTTGCTCGTCCACCTGCTCCTCGCTCATTCCTTCCGGCGCCCTGTAATAGTAGGGATACGGCATTTTATACGTATCCGGAGCGAACGGGCCGAAGCCGTATTTGTAAGGCTTGACTTTGCTTGTCAAGGACATCGCCATATACGTGCGGCCGTGAAAGCCCCGTTCAAAGGAGATGATCGCTTTTCTTCCCGTATATTTGCGCGCGATCTTGACCGCATTCTCCACGGCCTCCGCGCCGCTGTTCAAAAAGAAGGTTTTCTTGGCATGGTCTCCCGGGGTCAATTCATTCAATTTTTCCGCCAGAGCGATATACGGTTCGTACATCATGACATTAAAACAAGGATGAATATACTGATCCAGCTGCGCCTTCAATGCTTCGACGACTTTCTGCGGACGATGTCCGGCATTGAGCGTTCCGATGGCTCCGGCCAAGTCAATATAGGTATTGCCGTCCACATCCGTTACCAGGGCGCCTTCCCCGACATTAATAAATGATGTCGTGTTGTTGAACGGGCCTCTGGGCACATTCCGTACTTTGCGTTCCAGCAAAGCCTTTGAGCGCGGACCGGGAATCTCAGTCTTCTGCGAGACATATTTTCTGATTTTCGTTTCCATGCTTCTCACCCATCCCATTCATTAAAATATTTATGCTAGGCTCCAATGATGATGCCGTCTTCCATTCGCCATGTCATTTTTACCTGGTCGCCAAGACGATATGGAATTTGTCCCGTGCTTTGATTCACTGCGGAAATTTTCTCGCCATTGGAAAGCTGAACAACCGTTTTGATAAACGAGCCCGCGAAAATCACCTCATCCACCATGCCCGACAATGTATATTCCGCCTCCTCAGTCGGCAATAACAAGCGGACCCGCTCGGGGCGGACGGAAAGGTACATCGTGCCCGCGCGCCTTTGGTCGTTTCCGAGTTTCCCGACTACTTGCTGACCGGCCAAGTCGACAATCAAAAGATTTTCGTTTTCTGAAACGACGCCCACCTCGAACAGATTCGTATCTCCTATAAAATCCGCAACAAATTTCGTCTTCGGTTTTTCATAGATTTCTTTCGGGGTTGCAATTTGTTCAATCACCCCCTTATTGATGACCGCAATCCGATCCGACATCGTCAAAGCTTCTTCCTGGTCATGGGTCACATAAATAAATGTAATTTGCAATTGCTGCTGCAGATGCTTTAATTCCAGCTGCATTTGCTTTCTCAATTTCAGGTCCAACGCGCCGAGCGGTTCATCCAAAAGCAGCACCTTCGGATTGTTGACCAATGCCCTTGCCACAGCCACCCTCTGCTGCTGCCCTCCGCTTAATTGCCTGGGCTTGCGGTCCCCGTACAGTTCCAATTGGACCAGCCGCAAAGCTTCCTTGACGCGAGTCTGCCTTTCCGCTTTGGAAACTCCCTTCATTTTCAAGCCGTACTCGATATTTTCATGGACGGTAAGGTGCGGGAACAGCGCATAGCTCTGAAAAACGGTATTGACATCCCGTTTATATGGCGGAATTTTGACCACCGATTCCCCGTCAATCAGAATGTCTCCGTAATCCGGAGCCTCAAAGCCTGCAATCATGCGAAGCGTTGTCGTTTTGCCGCAGCCGCTCGGTCCGAGCAGAGTCAAAAACTCTCCGCTTTTTACATCGAGATCGATCCCTTTGACCACTTTTTCTTTTCCGTAGCTTTTTTCAATGCCTTTGATTTGTACTATGGAATCCATCCTTGCATCCACCCCATAATTTACTTTTATTCGCTTAGACAGCGCGACAAAATAACTTCCACTAAATTGTTGGCAAAAATCATTAAACCATTGATATTTTGCCAACAAAAGTGGGAACTAATTTTGTCGCGCGTCCTTAATCTGCATCCTCGCGGCTTAGACGGGTGACGATCACAATCATGATGACAGAGAAGACGAAAATCAACGTGGAAATCGCGTTCACTTCCGGTGTAATACCGCGCCTTAGCATCGCCCAAATCTGCACCGGCAGCGTCAGGCTTCGTCCCGTTAAAAAGTAGCTTACCGCAATTTCATCCAAAGACAGCGTTATGGACAGCAGAGTCGCGCCGATCACGGCCGTTTTGATAATCGGCAGGGTGACCAGGAAAAAGGTTTTCAATCTTGAGGCCCCCAAGTCCATGGAAGCCTCCTCGATGGAGCGGTCGATTCTTTTTAATCTTGCGTACACTTGCGTCATGACGACGGCAATCAGAAATGTCCCGTGACCGATCAGAATCGTAAACAGCGACAAGTCGATGCGAAACATGACAAATACGCTCATGAGGGCGACCCCGGTAATGATTCCGGGCAAAATCATCGGAAGCAAAACGATCCGTTCAAACACGACTTTGCCGGGAAAACGAAACCGGTCCACGGCAAAAGCCGCGGGAATGCCGAGCAGCAAACCGATCAATGTACCGAAAAACGCGACGATGATACTGTTCTTCAAGGCATTGAGCAGCGCGGCGTCGTGAAGCAGCACAGCATACCATTTCACGGACCAGGAAGTAATGGGGAAGGAATTAACGGCTTCTCCGTTAAACGAGTAAATCACGACGACGATCATCGGCACGTAAATAAATAAAAAAATCAGAACGGAGGATATCCAGAGAATGGTGTTGATCCAATCCGGTTTTATCGTTCTTCCCATGTGTCCGCCTCCTATCTGCCTTTATTTTCAAAGCTGGATGTTTTTTTCTCCAGCCGATGGGTCAATTCCAGCAAACCGATGACCAAGATCAGCGTAATGATCCCGATTGTTGAGCCAAGCGGCCAATTGTTGGCGACTCCAAACAAGCTGTAGACCACATTCGATATCATCATGCTGCTTGTGCCTCCGAGCAGCTGCGGCGTTAAGAAGTCCCCCATGGTCAGCACGAAGGCGAATGTCGATCCGGCGATAACTCCGGGCAGACTCAACGGAAATACGATGCGAAAAAATGTGGAGAAACGATTCGCGCCCAAATCTTTTGAAGCTTCAATCAAATTTTTCGGAATATGCTCCAGCGACGTATAGATCGACATCAGTACCCAAGGGGTATAGATGTGCGTTAATGCCAGGATAACGGAATATTGGCTGTACAGAAAAATCTCCAACGGTTTATGAATCAATCCCAGGCTTAAAAGCAAATTGTTCAGCAATCCGTCCTGGCCCAGCACGATTTTCCAGGCGTAGGCCCTAACCAGATAGCTGACCCATAACGGAATGATCACCAGGGTATATATCAACTGTTTGTTTTTCTTCAATTTGAAGTTGATGAAATAAGCCAACGGATAGCTGAGAAGCAAGCTGAATAACGTCACCCAGAAGGCGATGTTCAGCGTCTTGAGCAGCGTTCCGTAATACAATTTGTTCGTGAAAAATTTCGTGTAATTGTTCAGCGTAAATTCATGGACGATTGTGCCGAAGTCGACTTTCCAAAAGCTGTTCAGAAATAAGATGATATAGGGAACAAACAGGAAAGTTGACAGCCAAATCACAGGAGGAATGAGCAAGATCAACAATCTCGGGTTCAAACGGCGTCGCTTGAACGGCGGCCGAGCCAAGTCCGATTCTTGAACGGAGACGGATGCGGCATTGGCGGATGGTTCCACGATTTCACTCCCCCCTTTCTGATATGCCCGGCGGCAGGAAACCGCCGGGTGCATGGAAATTCGCATGGAAATTATTGAGCTTTTACTTCATTCCAGATTTCATTGTATTTGTCGCGTTCCTTCACTTGCTGCCAGAAATTGATTTTTTGCATGTAGTTTTCCATATCGTCGATATGAATCGATTTAGCCTGCTCTTCGCTCATCAATTTCTTCGCGTCCAAATTGGCTACACCGTACCCGGTAACATCCGCGACAATCTTCTGCGTTTCCGCGCTCACCGCATAATCGATATATTTTTGCGCGAGCTCTTGATTCGGTGACGATTTGACGACCATCAGCCGGTCAATCCAGCCTGTAATTCCCTCCTGGGGAATGACTTCCTGCAGATTGCGCCCGGTTTTGTTTACGGTAATCGGGGTCAAAGGCCAGCCAACCGCCAAAACGATTTCCTTGTTGGAGAAAAGATCGTTCAATTCTCCCGCAGTCGCCCAATATTTGCGAATTTGCGACTTCAATTCGATCAGTTTTTTCTTCGCTTCCTGCAGTTGTTGATCGGTCATGTTGTATACTGCGCCGGGATCATTTTTATCCAGCCCCATCATTTGGCCGACCAAATAAATATTGGAGATATCGTCCCAAATCGATACCTTCCCTTTATATTGCGGATCCCAGAAAACATTCCAGCTGGTCGGCGGCGTTTTGATGACATCGGCATCGTAAATCAAGGAGTCCGGTCCCCAAGTAAACGGAATCCCGTACAGCTTGCCGTCTTTTTTCACATCCGGCATGTCTGTCAGCTTTTTGGCCAGCTTGCTATAGTTCGAGATTTGATTCACATCAATCGGCGCGACCAAATCCTGCTGCACCAAATACCCCGCAACGTCGGACGAAGGCGAGATCACATCGTACACATTTCCTCCGCCGCCTTTCAATTTGGAGACCAACTCATCGCTGGAACCGAAATAGGTTGCAGTAACCTTGACACCGTACTTCTCTTCAAAGCCTTTGATAAAAGCGGGATCGGCATAGCCTTCCCAGGTCAGGAGATTCAGGGTTTTGCTGTCTGACTTCGCATCCGGTTTGGCAGCGGAATCCGTCTTGGAAGCAGAATCTGGAGCGGCGGTAGCGCTGTCAGCGGGTTTTTGCGAAGTGTCCGTACCGCTTCCACCGCCACAAGCCGAAAGCCAGAGTGACAAGCCGAACAATATCGCGAGAATGAAACTGACCCCTTTTAAACGTTTGATCATTTTTTTACCTCCCTTGCGTTTATATGTTGATCAGCAGCGATGCATTGAATCGCGGCTGCGCCAACCTAGGTGTCAAAGAGTGAGTTCCGGATTATAATCCTCATTCTTCTTGCGGTCCCATGGTGATTGGCTCTCTCACCTAGTAATGCAAGTATCGTGCCAAGTTTTCAGCACTGTTTTTCTCGTAAAAAGCCCTGGTTTCAGCGTTTTTTTCACCCACCCTTCTATTTTTAATGCACCCGCGCATTATCGACACAAAAGTAATGTATTTGCGCATTAAAAATGGATAGAGTCATCAGAAAGTTTCTGATTTCCCTACCCATTTTTGTTGCGGATGTTTGCTGAATCATTGGCACGGACCGTCATTGTCACGGTCAATCATTAATTGACCATCGAATTGTCGTCTTCCATTTCCAGCTTGTTTAATTTTCGGACCACGGTCGATTGGTTGATTTTCAGCAAATCGGCGATTTGATACGTGCTTTTCGTTATTTTTTGCGCCTTCAGAATCAATTCCTTTTCCAAAATCTCAATGGCTTTCTTCAGCGGAATGATCCGATTTACAGCGATGGCGCTGTCGTTTTCCTCCGACAAGCTCAGGCTCCGCACAATCGACATCGGCAGGCTGTCCGACTCCATGATGTCTTTTTCCGTGGAAACATACATCCATTCCACCACATTTTGCAGTTCTCTGATGTTACCCGGCCAAGAATACTTGGTCAGGATGGAAAAGACATCCGCTGAAAACTGTTTGGGGCAGCCGTTTTTGTCGATTAACTTTTCCAGGGTGACGATCAGCAGCGGAACGATATCCTCCGGCCTGTCACGCAGGGAGGGAATATGAATGGGAATGACGTGCAGCCGGTAGTACAGGTCCTGACGAAATTGACCTTTCCGGACCAGCGCTTCGAGATTTTTATTCGTCGCCGCAATGACTCTCACGTTCACATGCTTCTGCGCTGTTCCGCCCACACTGTTGAAGGTTCCGTCCTGCAATACCTGTAAAAGCTTGACCTGCATCGCAGGAGGCAGCTCGGCAACTTCATCCAGAAAGAGAATCCCTCCGTCCGCCAATTCAAAAAAGCCCGGCTTTCCTTGTTTTTTTGCACCGGTAAAAGCGCCCTCTTCATATCCGAACATTTCACTTTCCATCAGGTTTTCCGGAATCGCTCCGCAATTCACCACGATGAACGGCTTGTCTTTGCGGTTGCTGTTCTGATGAATCAAGCGGGCGACTTCACCCTTGCCCACTCCCGATTCTCCCGACAACAGAACCGTGGATTCGGTTTGCGCTACGCGAAGCGCAAATTTGACCATCTTCCTCATGACCCGGCTGATCGCCACAAACGATCCATGGTATTTCAAATCCTGCAGAACGGGCGCATACAAGGGATCCTCCTGCTGATCGTTCAACCGTTTCCTTAATTCGCTGATTTCGGTAATATCCTTGGAGGTGCAAATTACCCTGAAAATTTCCCCTTGATTGTCCCATATGATATTGGCCTGTACAATCAACTTCCTGTTGTTCGCGGTTGTTTGGACAACAGTCACATTCTCTTTCCGTTCGATCGCCTGCAAACTCGCCGAGGGAGAGAACACGCCCTCTTTCTCCAGTTCCTTTACGTGCTTGCCGATCAGACTGTCTTTCGACCGGCCGTACAGATTCAGCGACCGTTCGTTCACTCTAAGCGTGATGCCGTTGCGGTCCGTCACAAAGATTTCATCATAAGAAGAATTGAGAACAGCGGTAATTTCCGCATTCATCAGCTCCGCCTTTTCCTTCAGTTCCTGATGCAAATGCGGGGGCTTTCTGAAGATAAAGGCATAGCCGTCTCCGAATCCGGGCACAAAATGCAGATCGACTTCATATGGCGTCAAAAATAATCGGGTTACGCTGCGAAGATGGCGTTTTTCCCAAATACTTTGGATTTTTTCCGGTAAATCCTGCACGGATTTGATGCTTCGCTTTTCCAAATTGAGCAAATGAAAAACGGCATCATTCATAAGGAGCAGTTTTCCCTCCGGGTTCAAAATCAAAATTCCCTCTTCAAAATCATTCAGAATTCTGGTGATGAATTTCCATGTTAACGGAGAAGGAGTTTTATTGTCCATGCCACCATACATCCTTTCTGAAACACCGGATACAGTCATCATACAAGAATTTGCGAATTGCGGCAATTCATATTGGTTCATCAGCGGCTTCACACAGCGGAACGATCCTATTGACCCTGCCCAAATTTATGCTAAGATTAAGAAAAACTTCTATCGAAGTCCTTCAAAGAAGCCAGACCTACAGGTTTACGCAGTAAACCGCTTCGGAAGCCTGGGAAGTTTTTCATGCCAATAAGAATTCGCCATTCCGAGTGACCGGAAACTTATAAATTCTGGCGTGGTAAAAAAAATCGTCGTTTCACAACTTGACCCATAAGGAGTTTTCGAATTATGTATGATGTACATACCCATTTTATTCCGTCCGATGTGACGGACTGGATCAAGCAAAACCAAAGCAAGGTCAATGCAGTATGGGAGCAGAGAATTCCCGGAAAAGAGCCGTTTCTCGTAATCAACAACAACTGGGCCTTTGAGCTCAAACAAACCTTTGTTGATGCTGCGCTGTATTTGCAGGCCCAACAAGAAGCAGGAGTGGCCCACTCGCTCGTTTCCCCGATTCCGCAGCTGTTTTTGTACGAATTTCCTGGAGATATTACATCCGAACTGTCCCAAGTCTACAATACGGCTTTGGCGAAGTGGGTCAAACAGCATGACCAGCGACTGTCCGGACTGGCCACCGTTTCCTTGAACGAGCCGCATAAGGCCGCCGAGCAATTGCGCGAGGCCATGGGCATGGGACTTAAAGGCGCGATTATCGGACCGGGACATGCCGATCACATGCTGACCGATGAATTCTTTAATCCTTTATGGGAAGAGGCCAACCGCCTGAAGGCGATTCTGTTCATCCATCCGCTGTTGGCTGCGGATCCCCGTCTGAAAAGAAGAATGCTGCCGAATTTAATCGGGGTTCCCTGGGAAACGACCATCTGCGCAGCCGATCTTTTGTTAAGCGGATTGCTCGACCGATATCCCGATGTAAAAATTTTGCTCGCTCACGGAGGCGGATTCCTTCCTTACCAGATCGGGAGGCTCAATAAAGGCTATGACGTGTGGGGCCAGGTTTCCAAAGCCCTTCAGGCCCCGCCGATCGAATATTTGAAGCGTTTTTGGTTTGACACTGTTCTATGGGAGCCGAAAAACCTTCAGCTCCTGGTAAACCTTGTGGGCGAAGACAGAGTCGTTCCAGGCTCGGATTTCCCATTCGATCTTTGCACATGGCCGCCTGAAATGCCAAGCGACAAAGGGTTTCAATCGCTGATGGGGCGATAGCTGCCCGATTGCGGCAATCATCAAAAGTGAAAAAGTTTCTATCGACTCGTTCGACAGAAACTTTTTTATGTCTTCACGCTCATCCGCTTTCCGCTGCAAAACGGCCGCTGCTTGCCCCGAACCCGCTCCATGCCCGCTCACTTTGCCTGCGGCTCCGGGTCATTCGACATTCTGGTGAAATAAGCGCCGAGCAGCATCAAGCTTCCGCTTACCCAAAAGATCGGCGACACCCCGGCAAAACCGCCAATGCCTCCAAATAAAAAAGGAGCGATAAATTGCGATCCCCGATTAAAAGTCAGCCGCATCCCCAGCACTTCGCCTTGCCTGGACGGCGGGCTCATATTGAGCGTATAGACCAGACTGAGCGGCTGCCCCAGACCCAGACCGGCGCCCAGTATGGCGGCGATGATCGCCAGTATCAGCGGAAAGCTTGTCATCGGAATCAAGATGAACGCCAAACCGCTGATCAGGAGAGTGACCAGCAAGACTTTTCCCCGGCCAAACATCCGAACCAGCCAAAACTGCGACATCCGAACGGCGATCGACATGCCTGCGGCAATCGAAAGGATCAAGCCGATCTTGCCCGCGGACATTCCCAGACCCGTTCCGTATACGGGAAAGTAGGCGACAAACAAATCCTTGGAATACAGCACCAGTCCGCTGAGCACCATCGCTTTGCGCAAATTCACTTGCTTCAGCATGATCCAAGCCGAGGATTGCCCATAATCCCCCCCGGGTACTGACTTGCCGAGATTCCATGAGCCGGGCCTCAAGGAAAAAACCAGGATCAGTGCCATGAGCACAAAGGATGCCGCGAAGACAAAGGAAATTTGGAAGCCGAAGTGATCATAGCTGAAGCCGTGAACCAGCGGACCGATGAATTCTCCCAAGGAGCCGACCATGCTGAAAGCTGCGATATTTTTGTCCCTGTCACCGGGAAAGTTGCCGACGGTTTTTTGCAGCGAAACAATCACGCAGAGTTGAAAAAAACCCATCAGAAACTGGGAAACGAATAAAAACACCATATTCGGGAAAATCACCGGCAGCATCAGGGCGGTCAAAATTCCGCCGGTACCGAAAAAGGTCATTTTACGGGCGCCGAAACGATCCAATAACCTGCCGATTTGCACAGCCATCAGCATCGGAAACAGGGCGTAGCTGGAAACAAGAAAACCGATAACGGTAACCGACGCACCTAAAGAATGGGCATACAGCGAAATGAGCGGGCGCGTTCCATGAAGGGCGATGAAATACAACAACTGCATCAGCAATAAGACGTAAAAAATTGCAATCACCCTTTCCCGCTTCAAGCCCAGCGAACCGAATAAAAAAACAGTTGATCACTTCCAAGTTCAATCATACTCTATTTCTTCCAAAACACCACATTCATTTATAGAAAAAAACACAGAATACACCATAAAAAAGGGACCGCTGATTGACAGCGGAACCCCTTTGCATCACTCGTTTATTTTTTTTCAAACGTCATGACCACATTCCAGCTGCCTGAGGATTGACCGGCGCCAAAATATTGCGAAGTGTATTCGCCTTCATGCGCTCCGAAAAACACTGCAAGATGTCGTCCTCCGGATTCGACTCCCGCCGCTTTCGAGTACTGGGGCAGCATATCCCAAGCGGAAGCAAAATCGCATTCATTCAAATACTTGGTAAACTCTTCGTTCAACGCCATTTCACTGCGTGTCGGCATTTGTTCCGGACTTCTTCCGAGGTTATGGGACAGCGCTCCGCTGGCAACAAACACCGCTTTTTTGCCGCTTTCTTCGAGAACCTTGGCGATCACCTGCCCCCATTGATAGGATTCCTCCAGATTCGCCGCCCAAGTAACGGATAAAGAGATCACCGGAATATCCTCTTTCGGGACCAAATAACGTAAAGGAACAAGCGTGCCGTAATCCCAAATATACGTAGGATTGCTGAAGGCTGTAACCCGAAGCCCGGCGGCACGCGCAGCTTCCGCCAATTTCATTCCCAGTTCTTCGTCGCCCGGGTAGTCGAAGGGAACGTCCTTGACCAGATCGGGCGCCTCTAGGGAAGTCAGGACTCCTTTGTGTCGAGGAGTGGCATCGACGAAATGGTCGAACGTGGAAGGCCAGTGACAGGAAATCAGAACGACGACATCGGGCTTGACACCTTCAATGATACCCGCAACCTGTTTCATTCCCGCTACCATTTCTTTTTGAAAATCCGGAACCAGATGCTCATGGACAATTCTTGGTACGTGAGGAGTAATTACGCTTAATTCAATAGCCATGTGAATATCCTCCTTTTCTAATAATTTTTTATTAGCGACCCGGAATATCCGATACCGGAGTTCCGGCGATGCCCCAATGAGTTTTCGGTATTTCCTGAACGATAACGCGGATGTTTTGCTTCGGCGAATCCATCGTCTGAGATATCGTCTCTGTTACATTTTCAATCAACTGCTTGATTTTTTCCGGAGGCCGTCCTTCAAGAATCTGAATATTGACAAGAGGCATCTCCATCTTCCTTTCATCGTTGGTTGTGAATATTTATTCAATGTAATTATTATTCCGAATAAGGGATGGCACTCCACCGCTGTTGAAATTCAAGTTGTCTTGAATTGTCCCATATGGAAACGACTTGATTTCAAAGGCGTACAAGTTTTCGCAGAAAACTGCTTCGCGAGCGTAAGCTTAAACTTTCCGTGCTCATTCCCTTATTCCTTCATACTCGATTTGAATAAAAATCCACGAAAGTCAATCCGTCGGGCAGACTCCTAGCTCATCACTTTACAGACAACGTGATTTCCCCCAATCCATCCCATTTGGCTGTCACGGTATCCCCGGCATGCAGCATCGCCGCGCCGGTCACGCCGCCGGTGAGAATCACCTCCCCGGCTCTTAGCTTCTGCCCTTTTCTTGCCAGCATATCGGCAAGCATGGCTACGGAATTTGCAGGGTGGCCCAATACCGCCGCGCCGGCGCCAAAATCCTTCAATTCGCCGTTAATGCTCAGCGTCACTCCTACCAGATCCAGATCAAGGCCCTCGGGACGAGTGAAACGGCTGCCAAACACCACTCTGGATGAAGAAGCGTTATCGGCGATCACATCCGGAAGCGTAAATTGAAAGTTCTCATAACGGCTGTCTATGATCTCCAGTGCCGGAACGACATATTCCGTCGCAGCAAGCACTTGGGCTCCGGTGATTCCGGGTCCTTCGATATCTTTTCCCAGTACGAACGCGATTTCGGCTTCCACCTTCGGATGAATCAGCTCATTCATCGGGATCACGCCGTCGGAAATTACCATGTAGTCGAAAATATATCCGTATATCGGTTCTTCCACATTCATTTGTTTCATTTTCGCCTGGCTGGTTAAGCCCATTTTCGGACCGACGATGCGATATCCTTCGCTGAGCTTCATCGCAACCAGCTGCTCCTGAATCTTGTATCCGTCCTCCACAGTCAATTGAGGAAGCTCGGCGGTAATCCGTGTCACTTCTTTGCGGCCGATTTCGCCGTCGATCAAATATTCGGCAAGACGTTTTACGTCAAGTTCCGCCATGAGAAGGCCTCCCTTTGTCAATTCAATTTATTGTGCTGAAGTTTGCAGGTTTCTTTTTGACACGAGTTCCGCAGCCACATCGACAATCATATCTTCCTGGCCGCCGACAACCTTCCGCTTGCCCAGTTCAATCAGAATATCCCGCGCATCAATATTGAATTTTTTTGCAGCCCTTTGCGCATGAAGGCGGAAGCTTGAATAAACTCCTGCGTATCCAAGCACAAGGCTGTCACGATCGATTTCCTGCGGTCTTTGAAGGATCGGGGCAACGATTTCCTCCGCCAAATCCATCATCTTGTACAGGTCGACTCCCGTTTGAATGCCCAAACGTTCACATGCCGCAACCAACACTTCCGTTTGCGTGTTCCCCGCGCCGGCGCCGAGGCAGCGTACGCTGCCGTCAATCCGGGTCGCCCCTTCTTCAATCGCGACCAACGTATTGGCCATCGCCAGCGACAAGTTGTTGTGTCCGTGAAATCCGACATTGCACTGCAGGTTGCCGCGCAGCGCACGAATCCGTTCCTTAACCTCATGCGGCATAAGCGCTCCGGCCGAGTCGACCACATACACCGTATCGGCGCCGTAGCTTTCCATCAGTTTCGCCTGCTCGACCAGCTTCTCCACAGGCGCCATATGCGCCATCATTAAAAATCCGACAGCTTCCAAGCCGAGATCCTTGGTCAGTTGAATATGCTGTGCCGACACATCGGCTTCCGTAACGTGCGTGGCAATCCGCGCCATATGGATACCCAAATTCGCCGCTTCGCGCAATTCCGTCATGGTCCCGATACCCGGCAGCAGGAGAACGGCGATTTTGGAATTGTTGCTGACGGAAACAGCCGCCTCGATCAGCTTCATTTCATCCGTTTTCGATCTGCCGTACTGCAAGGAGGATCCTGCGAGACCGTCCCCGTGCGACACTTCGATATATGGGACGTTCGCATCATCGAGCGCCTTGGCTACAGCCAAAACCTGTTCGACGGTATATTGATGTCCGATGGCATGGCTTCCATCCCGCAACGCCACTTCGGTAATCAGAATATCTCTTTTTGTTGTCATCGTTATCACTCTCTCCTTTCCATTAAACAGCCGGTTGGGCCAGTCGTTTTTTTGCATATTCTTCGGCCACTTTCACAGCGGCCGCGGTCATGATGTCCAAATTTCCGGCATATTTGGGCAGATAGTCTCCGGCACCTTCAACCTCCAAAAAGATCGTTACTTTATTGCCTTCAATAATCGGTTCGGTGCGCAATTTATAGCCCGGTACATAGGTCTGCACTGTGGCGGCCATTTCGGCGATCGAACGCTTGACCGCTTCTTCATCCATCGTGCCGTCCGCTACCTCGACATACACCGTATCGCGCATCATGATCGGCGGCTCCGCCGGATTCAGAATGATGATCGCTTTTCCTTTTTTGGCTCCGCCGATCAGCTCGATTCCCTTGGAGGTCGTTTCCGTAAACTCGTCAATATTGGCCCTTGTTCCCCAGCCCGCGCTTCTGCTGGCGATGGTAGCCACAATTTCGGCATATTCAACCGGACAAACGCGTTTAACGGCGTTCACCATGGGAATGGTTGCCTGCCCTCCGCAGGTGATCATGTTGATGTTGGTTTTTTCGAGATGCTCTCTCAGATTGACCGGAGGAGCAACGAACGGTCCGACTGCAGCAGGCGTCAAATCAATCGCCAGCTTTCCGGCCTCCTGCAGCATTTTGGCATGTTGCTCATGCGCCTTTGCCGAGGTAGCGTCAAACACAAAATCCGCCGTATCCCCTGCTTCTTCCATGAATTGCTTCAGGCCTCCGGCGAATGTCGCATACCCCATATCCCTTGCACGCCTGAGGCCGTCGGAATCGGGATCGATACCGATCATTGCCGTCATTTCCAAAACTTCCGAACGGCGGATTTTGAACATCAAGTCCGTCCCGATATTTCCCGAACCCAATACAGCCACTTTCACTTTCTCCATCTCAATGAAACCTCCAATCATTCATCATAATATAGACGAAACGTCTTTCGGATCATCCGATCCGGTTTCCAATTAAACTCGGCCCTTGCAACGTGTTAACGATTTCAATGCCAGATCCGTCGTACCGGCACGGCTTTCGGCCAGTCCCGGCCGCCCCATGAGTCGGCGACGGGACATGGCTGCTGCCGCAAATTCGATTATTTCACAAATCTGACACTGACTTCTCCAAGGTGGGCGAAACGGGCCAGGAAAGCATCTCCCGGTACGGCATTGACGGCGGCGTGCAGCGCGCCTGACAGAATCACTTCACCCGCTTTTAACGTGATGCCGAATTCCGACAGCTTATTCGCCAGCCACGCAACACAGGTAGCCGGATTGCCCAAAGCCGCAGCTCCTACGCCCGTGTTGATCATGGCGCCGTTTTTGTAAAAAATCATGCCGATTTGCGGCAAATCGACTTGATCCACCCGCATCGGGCGTCCGCCAAGCAGGTACAGACCGGAGGAAGCATTGTCGCCCACCGTATCCGCCAGCTTAATCTTCCAATCCTTGACCCGGCTGTCGACAATCTCCAGAGCGGGCAGCACATAGTCGGTAGCCCGCAGAACATCCAACGCGGTCACCCTGGGTCCTTGCAAATCCTTTTTCAGAACAAATGCGATTTCCGCTTCCACCCTTGGTTGAAGCACGCGGCTGAAGGAAATTTCCCCGCCGTTCTCCACTACCATGCCGTCGAGCAAATGTCCGTAATCCGGTTCGTTAACGCCCAGCAGATTCTGCATCGCCAAGGAAGTCAGTCCGATTTTCTTTCCGATCACGCGCTGGCCTGCGGCCACTTTGCGGCGAATTGTTTCCAATTGAACCTGATAAGCCGCTTCAACGGTCAAATCGGCAACAACCTCCGTTAAAGGAGCGACCCCTGCTCCTTTTGTTTCCGCTTCTCCCAGATGGTCGGACAACCTTTCAATCTGTTTTTGATCCAATTGACCCATGCCTGACTCCCCTTTACAGCTTGATACAAATATTCGTCAACTCTGAATAGAATTCGAAGCTGTGCATTCCGCCTTCGCGGCCGATTCCGCTTTGCTTCATTCCGCCGAAAGGCGTTCTGAGATCGCGCAGGAACCAAGTGTTGACCCAGATAATACCCGCTTCCAATTTGGCAGCGACTCGATGCGCTCTGCGCAGGTCGTTCGTCCAGAGCGATGCGCTCAGGCCGTAATGCGTATCGTTAGCTTGTGCGATCACTTCTTCTTCGGTATCGAAAGGCTGTACGGTTACCACCGGCCCGAAAATCTCTTCGCGGACGCAGCGGGCGTTCCGGTTCAAGCCGGTAATGATCGTCGGCTCCAAATAATATCCTTTGTCCAAGCCCTCCGGACGTTTTCCTCCGGTCAGGATCGTGCCGCCTTCATCCTTGGCGATTTGAATATATTCGCTTACCCGCTCAAAGTGCTCCTTGCCGATCATAGCTCCGACTTTCGTATTCGGATCGAACGGATCGCCGATGACGAGCTCCTTGGTTTTGGCAACGAACTTTTCCAGGAATTTCTCATATGCGGGACGCTCGACATATACGCGGGAGCCGCACAGACAAACTTCCCCTTGGTTGATGAAACTGGACTTGATTGTCGTTTCCACAACTTCGTCCAAATCGGCATCGGCAAAAATGATGTTCGGATTTTTACCGCCCAGCTCATACGACAATTTTTTCAACGTTTTAGCCGCGGCCTGCATGATGGCAGTACCCGTTTTGGTTTCGCCGGTGAACGTAATCGCGTCGATATCCGGATGCTCGGAGATAGCCGCGCCGGCCGAATTCGGACCGAATCCGTGAACCAGGTTTACGACGCCATCCGGAACGCCTGCGTCACGAATGACTTCCGTCAAAAGTGTCGCAGTCATCGGCGTCCATTCCGCAGGCTTCATGACGGCGGTATTTCCAGCCGCCAGAGCCGGAGCCAATTTCCAGGTCAACAGCAGGAGCGGCAGGTTCCAAGGATTGATCAAGCCGACAACTCCAACCGGACGGCGGATCGCGTAGTTAATCGCGACATTGTCCTGCTGGTAAGCTTCGGTACCCATGGAAATCATGTAATCCGCAAAAAAATGGAAGTTATAGGCGGAACGGGCAATGTCCACGCTGCTGCTTAACCATACCGGCTTGCCGGTATCCAAAGATTCCAGAGCGGCAAATTCGTCCTTGCGCTCCAAAATCAGATCGCCGATTCGGCGAATCATCTTGGAACGGTCATTGAGCGTCATTTGTCCCCACGGACCGTTCAATGCGCGTCTTGCCGCTTGTACCGCGAGATCGACCTCTTCTTTCCCGCCTTCCGCAACAGTTCCCATAATCTCCCCGGTCGCAGGATTGATATTGTCGAACGTTTTTCCGTTCAAAGAAGGCATATGCTTTCCGTTAATAAAATGAAGGCAATTAATTGGTTTTACATTCGTTGCTTGTTGAACTGACATTTTTTTTGTTACCTCCCCAAAAAAGTTGAATTAATGGTTTATCCTTATCTTATTCCTCAATTTGATACCGAACAACAACAGAGTTTCACATTATGCAACGACATGTTCATTTTTTAATATTTAATTTATGGCAGTCTCTGCGTTGTTAGTTTTCTTCCGTTCTTGCATGATATACTTAATTAAACCTTCCGGATATCACAGCCGGTTAAACATGAATGAAATATACAGAAAGGAATTTGCACATGAAACCAACAAACAACGGAGCTTCACAAGAAATCGCTTCAGTCAAAAAGGCTTTGAGAATACTGCGCAGCTTTTCCATAGACGAACCCGAGAAAAAAATCAGTGATCTGGCGGCTTCATTGAAAATGAATAAAAGCACCGTCAGCCGATTGATGTCTACTTTGGCCAATGAAGGATTCGTCACAAAAGACGAGGATACGCAAAAATACCGCCTTGGCTATTCCGTGCTCGCCTTAAGCGGCATCATTACATCCAATTTGGAAATTCACAGGGAAGCGGCGCCGGTTCTAAATCAATTAACCCAAGAAACCGGAGAGACTTCTCATCTTGTGGTGCTGGAGGGGATTAATATCGTTTATTTGGACAAAATCGAGTGCAAGCATCCGGTTCGCATTTTCACGCATTTGGGCAGAAGCAATCCGGCATACTGCACCAGTTCGGGGAAAGCCATCTTGGCTTATAGAGAACCGGAGCTTGTGGAAAAGGTTATCGAAAACGGTTTGGTACCGTATGCCTCCAATACGATAACAGATCCGCAAGAACTGTACCGACACTTGGAGCAGGTTAGGAAGCAAGGGTACGATTACAGCGTGAATGAATTTCATGAAGGCGTATCTTCCGTCGCAGCCCCCATCCGCGATTATTCCGGAAAGATATACTATGCCGTATCCGTTGTCGGACCGATCCAGCGCATTCATCAGCACAATCTGCAGGAGATCGCCAAAAAGGTTATGAAGGCCGGGGAAGAAATATCCAGACGCATGGGTTATCGTGCATAAATGCAAGCTGACGCATACATTGCATGCGCCCCTCACGAACATACTATATATGCAGATTTTAGATTTTCTCAAATCAAACGCCCAAATATTGATGCTGGATCTCTTTATTGGCCAGCAGCTCGTCCGGATCAAGCTCGCAGACGATTCTGCCTTTGTTCATAATCAGGATTTT